>VGTJ01000148.1 GCA_016874775.1 Deltaproteobacteria bacterium | reverse complement strand
AAGGAATATCGGTTGTGAAGCCGCATTCGTCACCGAATGTTTGCAAGGCTTGAGCGCAGTGCGGTGAAAGTCGCACGCTGCGTTCTGAGAGGGCGGGATGGTGGTAACACCGTCCTGCTACTCGGCGGACGGTTGGGTAACCGCCGTCCTTACCCGGCACCGTATCGCGGCCCGGTGGCGTGAAGGAATGAAACTGAAAGGCCGCGGGTGGGCTGCTCGCGATGAGCTTGAGCGTCAGGCCTACTTCAAGAGGATCACGTGAATAGTCCCATTCAAATAAAAGCACTGAACGAACATGAAGCGGCAAGGTTGACGGCGACGGCCCAGTTCAACGCGCTGCGGCCCGTACGCTGCAAGAGTTGTGGTCACACCTGCAACTTTGAGAGGCGGGTGTTCTGGATAGGAGGGGTGCCAAAAGCCGAGCAGACTTCTGAGCGCACGCAAGCCTTGATTGCCGCTCACCTGAAGGAGAGAACGGGCGTGGGGAGCATCTTCTTCAAGAGCTATCGCCAAGCGTTCTACGTGGATTGTGCACTCTGCAAGCACTGTAGTTCGACTGATATTGAGTTCGATATTGAGTTATCGGATGAAGTGCTAGCAGAAGTAGCGAGGCGGGTCGGAAAGCCGATTGCGGAAGTGAGGAATGAAATAGCCGCACTGGCTGGGAAAATAGCGGGACATGATCGAAAGGCCTAACTCGATGCGCCACCGCAGCGCGGCCCGGTGGCGTGAGGGAATGACGCTGAAAGGCCACGGGTTGACGGTTCGTACAGCATTCCGGTGTCGGACAGGTTAGGAGGTAACCGTGCCGGCCCACTACAAGATTCATCAACTTGCTCCTGATGACTTGGCGTTCATGAATGCGCTGTTGGAGACATTTGGCGAAGCTTTCGACGACGTCGAGACATATGTCAGGAAGCGGCCAAGTGCGGACTATATGCGTCGATTGCTCGGCAGCGACTACTTCATAGCCCTGGTTGCAGTGACTCAGGGCAGAGTCATCGGCGGTATCACGGCATATGAGCTAGAGAAGTTCGAGCAGGAACGCAGCGAGATCTATATCTATGATCTGGCGGTAGCACAGGCGTTTCGGCGTGAAGTAGTCGCAACTGCGTTGATCGCAGAACTCAAGAAGATTGCACTAGCGCGAGGAGTTCATGTCATTTTCGTCCAAGCCGATACCGGGGTCGAAGACGAACCTGCTATTGCCCTGTACTCCAAGCTGGGGGTGCGGGAAGCGGTCCTGCACTTTGATATTGCCGTTGCACACGATGAGGGGGTGGCATAACACCGGGCTCAGCACACAGCCAACTGAACCCGGTGTTGTTTTTCTCCCTGAACGAAGTTCGCAAGGAACGCTTGCTAACGTACGACGGCCCGAAAACAGTGTCTCCAGGGAATCTCGCCAACAGACTTCCACGGTTCTGCTCCTCCGGTCTTTGTCACAGGAACCCCACCATGTCCGCGGCGAAGCACGGTATTCACCTTGGTCCTACGTCAACTCAAGGCTCCGCCGTTATTTTGGATGGTAAAGCCGCCGTCAACCACGACGGTCGCGCCATTGATATATGACGAAGCCGGGAGTACGAGGCTTAACGTCGCGTGCGCGACTTCTTCCGGATCTCCATAACGCTTTAAGGGAACGCGACGGCGGGAAAAGATTTCTTTGGCTTTGTCTGGAATTGCTGCCGTCAAACCAGTGTGGATCGCTCCTGGGCAAATACAGTTGACCGTCACTCCTTGTGTCCCCAGTTCCACGGCTAGTGCACGGGTGAGTCCGACCACTCCATGCTTCGCGGCAGTGTATGGACTCGAATAGGCACTTCCTCCAACACCCTCGGTCGACGCGATGTTGACGATGCGCCCCTCGTCACTCTTAGTCAGATACGGTAATGCTGCACGAATGAGGCGATGGTGTGCCGCAAGATTGATCGCCAAACAGCGATCCCAAACCTCGTCGTAACGCCGACTCTGAATGCGGGCCGAGGCGTCAATGCCAGCATTATTGATGAGGATGTCGAGTCCGCCAAAGTGTTCTGCGATTGCTGTCACCGTCGGTGCGATGTTCGGCACTTGCGCGAGGTCCAAGGTCCAGCCCTTTGCGGTCGCTCCCGCAGCGATAATCTCGTTGACAACAGTTTTGACCCCTTCTGCATTGCGGTCGAGGACCGCAACTTTTGCGCCCTCATCAGCAAAGAGATGAGCCGTAGCGCGCCCCATGCCGCTGGCGGCACCGGTGACCAGGGCCACTTTGCCAGCAATAGAGCGACTCAGTTTGGTTAATCGTGCCATAGGTTGTCATTCCCTTCGGGTGAAATGCTCTCTACTTATGCGATGTCGTGACCGATGAAAAGTGGAGGTCGCCTAGGAGAATTCCTGGTACCCGCCTTTTACCACCACAGAATTCATGTCACACTGAGATATTATTACTTCTCCGGAGGGCTTCATGGGTGCAACGCAAGCAATCGTGATCGGCGGCAGCATAGCGGGGATGTGTACGGCCCGAGTGCTGAGCGATTACTGCGACCGAGTGATCGTCATTGACCGTGACTCCTATCCCACCGGCCCGCAGGAGCGAGCTGGGGTGCCACAGAGTCGCCACGTCCATGCCTTGCTCGCACGTGGCCGAGGGGAACTCGAGCGCCTATTTCCTGGGTTTGACCGCGCGATGGTTGAGCAAGGGGCGCATGAAATCGACTTTGGAATGGACTTCGCCACACTGCGGCCCCAAGGCTGGGCACCGCGGCAATCCGACGGTCTGCAACTACTGTTTGCCAGCCGGAATTTGCTTGAATCCGTCGTGCGTGGCTTGTGCCGTAGACACGCAAACATTGAGTTTATGGAGCGTACGACAGTGACAAGTCTGCTGGCGAGCAACTCCAGCGGCTTGCGGGTGACAGGAGTTCGCGTTGCCTCACAAGATGAGGGTGCTCCGTCGTCATTGGACGCTGATCTGGTCGTGGATGCGAGTGGGCGCAACTCCAAATCGCCGGAGTGGTTGCAGGAACTCGGGTTATCGATGCCCGAGGAAACTGTTGTCAATTCACACACCGGATACAGCTCGCGTTGGTTTGCGCTTCCAGAGCCATCGCGTTGGCCGCGCGAGTGGTGGTGGAAAGGAGTGTGGATTGATATCGCGCCGCCTGACAACATGACCGCAGGGGTGCTGTTTCCGGTCGAACACAATCGTTGCATCGTTACCCTGGCAGGCGTGAACAAGCAGTATCCTCCTAACGACGACGACGGCTTTATGCGTGCAGTGGATAACTTACGGAGCCCGGTTATCGGCAAGGTGCTGCGCTTAGCTGAGCCACTGTCTACTGTGTATAGCTACCGGACGATGGCGAATCGTATCCGCCACTATGATCGCTGGAAGGAACGGTTAGCTGGCTTTATTGCTTTGGGTGACTCGACCTGCGCGTTTAACCCGATCTATGGACAAGGGATGACCACTGGAACGCTTGCTGCTGGGGTGCTAGGGGAATGCGTCAAAAAAGTCGGCTTAACCAATGGTGATATACCGCAGATGTTCTTTGGCGCGCAGGCTCGGATGCAACAGGACCCGTGGCTCCTCGCTACGGGCGCGGATTTTCGCTTCCCGGGAACCGAAGGAGTCAGATCGAAGAGCGCTGGCTTGATTGATCCCTACATGTTGACGCTAATGAGCCTGTCAGATGATGATCCCGTGCTCAAACGCCGCGTCGGCGAAGTCATTAATATGTTGCGGCCACCGTCAGCGCTGTTTGCGCCTTCAATCATCGGTCGAGTAGCGTGGTGCTCGCTGCAGCGGCGCTTGACGGGCTCCGCGCGCCTGTCGCAAGAGGTATCGGCGATGCCACCGGCGCTAGCATCGGTGGGGTAGGAACCGGCGGGCGGTTGTGCCTCTCGTGTCGCTGCTTTATGTAGAAGACGCACGACAAGAGGAGGTATGGTGCTATGAACAAGGTGAAGTTTAGTCTGTTTCTACCGACGGGCGATTTTGCCAAGGCCCGTGCGGCTGCGGAGTGGGCAGATACGCATGGATTTTACTCGGTGTCGATCAATGATCACTTCTTTTCGCCCCTTGGTGCTCCGCAAACGCCGCAGTTGGAGTGCTACGCGACATTGAGTGCCATTGCGAGTATTACGAAAAACATCCGCCTTGCCCCGGCAGTAACAGCGATGTCATTTCGTTCCCCTGCGATGTTGGCGAAGATGACCGCGACGCTCGATCATATTAGCAATGGTCGCTTCATCTTCGGTGTGGGCTCAGGCTGGCAACGGTCGGAGTATGATGCGCACGGGTACCCATACCCGAACAACGTTGAGCGGCTCGACCAATTGCACGACGCGTTGAAGTTGATCAAGTGTATGTGGACGCAAGAAGAGCCGACGTACAAAGGCCGCTATTTCGCGATCGAGAAAGCCTACAATCATCCGCGTCCAGTACAAAAGCCGCACCCGCCGATTATGGTCGGTGGGGCGAGCAAGAAGCTCCTCCAGATCGTTGCCGCGGAAGGTCAAATCGCGAATCTCATTCCGCCGATCGTTAACGGTAAAGACTTTGTGCAAGACCCTCAAGCAGCGGTCAAGTTTGACAAACCTGAGCTGAAGCGACGGATCGACATGCTCAATAGTTTTATTGCCGAGGCGGGACGGCCCGCGGGTTCGGTTGAGGTGAGTGGTATTGCAATGGTCAATATCCTGCGCAGTAAAAGCGAAGCTGATGCTGCTATCAAAGCGACCACTGCAGCAATGGGCTTTGCGAATGACGAAGCCATGCGCAATGCTCCAGTAGCACTGATCGGCACGCCAGACGAGGTTCGCCGAGAGCTGCGTTCTCGCATCGAAGAATTTGGCATGACCTACTTCGTTGTGTTTCCCCGCTCGGACGAGGCGCGTGACCTGCTGGCCGAAGAGATCATGCCGGAGTTCGCCTAAACGAAGAGTGACGCGTGAAGCATCACGAAGAAAGATGGGAGGGGTGCCTGTGATGGCTGAGTCCTTTACGGGTGGTTGTGCGTGTGGCGCGATCCGTTATGAGTGTACTGCCGAACCGATGTTCATGTGGATCTGCCACTGTCGAGACTGTCAGCGCTCGACTGGCGGTGGTGGTGGGTACAACGTGGTCTTCGCCAAACCCGCGGTGAAATTCACCAAGAATGAACCGAAGTATTTTGTTCTCACAGGCACAAGTGGCAAGAGCACCTATCGGGGCTTTTGCCCGGACTGTGGCTCACCAGTGGCGGTGAAGGCGGATCTCATTCCTGAGATCCAAGGTATCAGTGCGGCGAGTTTGGACGAGCCAAGCAAGGTCGAATTGATTGCCAACATTTGGACTGCAAGTGCGCAGCCGTGGGATTATTTGTCTCCGACTTTGCCGCAGTTTGCCGGAACCCCGACTGAGGATGAGCTGACGGAGCTTGTGCGCCAGGCGCACAAGTCCTAAATCAAACCACGCGAGATCGGTACACTTCGGGTAGTCCCCGGAGAGACCATAGCGTGTGCCATGCGCACGGGAATTCACGCAGGCGAGTGCGGCGTGCGCACAGCGCACGCACGCCGGAGGGTCACGAAACAGGAGAATCTGACCATGCCGCGCAATACCGCGACTAAGGACATCGCATGCCAACTCTGTGGAACAACACGCCGCACCCTCTTACGGCGCGCGATGATCGTGCGGCCCGCGATTGCCCACCTCATGCAAAGTGATGTGAGTCAGTGGGATGAACAGGGGTGGATCTGTCTGGATGACCTACAGAAATATCAACACTGCTATGTGCAATCGTTGCTGGAAGCTGAACGCGGCGAGCTCTCGCAACTTGAACTGGGGGATTTTTGCCCAACGCGCCAAAACGGGATATTCCAGGCTAGGCGGATTTGCCTGAGGGAAGAAGAGCGGGTTCACGCAGATAGCGATAGACACTGGCTTTCGAGAGGGCAAACTCTTTCATCAGCGTTTTGATCAGCACCCCTTTTCTACGTTTCCGCTGCAACGTCAGAATTTGGGGAGGTGCTAACTGTTTGCTTCTGCCGAAGTGCACGCCGCGCTCGCGCGCTTTCTTGATGCCGTCGAGTTGTCGCTCCGCGCGCAGCTCCGTTTCAAACTGCGCAATCGCGCCCAGCATATTAAACAATAAGCGTCCGGTGGCCGTACTGGTATTGATCTGCTGATCGAGCACCTGGAGGTGGACCTGTTTCCGCTCCAGTTCCGCGGCGATCTGGCAGAGATGCAAGGTGGAACGGGCGAGACGGTCTAACCGTGTGACCACGAGGGTATCTCCGTCGCGTACGTAGTCGAGGCAGGCCTCCAGTTGGGAGCGGCGATCAGAGGCGGAGCTTTTCTTTTCTTGAAAAAGCTTCTGGCAGCGTTTGAGCTTTTCGAGCTGGACCGCCAAGCTTTGTCCGACCGAACTGACCCGCGCATATCCGACGAGCGCCATAGCGAGCTCCTGCGTGATTCAGTATCTCTAGAAGGATGTGAGACTGCGATAATGAGACATGAATTGAGACGCGTCAATCCTACTGTGTCAGAACGTCTACTTTGTGAGACCCTTCAAGGGAGCCCGCATGCTCAGAGTCTTCCCGAAGCCCGCCCACTTAACACCACGACTGCCCCGGCCCCAGAAACGGCTGACTATTCTGGGAGCAGACGAAATCGAGGCCCTCTACGGACTCCCACACTTCACACCAGACGAGCGCCGGGAGTATTTTGCGTTCTCCCCGACGGACCTTACGGCGCTGGCTCCGTTTCATAGCCTGCACTCCCGCCTCTACGCAATGCTGCAGCTCGGCTATTTCCGAGCACGTCACCAATTCTTCGTCTTTCGTTTGCACGAGGTTGAAGACGATGCCCGCTACCTGCAAGCCCTGTACTTTCCCACTCTCCCAGCCTCTTTTCTCGCCCGGATGCTGAGCAAGGTGACCCGCTCCAAGCAGCAGCACTTGATTCTGGCCCTCTGCCAGTACCGCTTCTGTGATGCCCAAGCCTGGAGACAGTTGCAGACCAAAGCGCAGCACGCCGCTCGGGTGAGCAGCAAACCGGTCTACCTCTTGCGGGTGCTGCTCCAGTATCTGGAGGAACACCGCATCGTCGCGCCGGGCTATCGCTGGCTGCAAGGAATGATCGGTCAGACGTTGACGCACGAACAAGCGCGCCTGAGCGCCGTGCTCACGCAGCACCTGACCACCACCGATCAGCAGGCACTCCAGGGGTTGCTGGAGGATGCGCCGGGACTGTATGCGCTCACCCAACTCAAACAGGACCCGCGGGATTTTCGCTATCAGGATATCCAGCGAGAACTCCGCCGCCGCGAGCAGCTGCAGGCGCTGTACACCGTAGCCCAACGCCTCTTGCCCACGTTAGCCATCTCGAACGAGAGTGTCACGTATTATGCGTCCTTGGTCAGCTATTACTCGGTCTACAAGCTTAAGCGCTTCAAGACGGGGCCTGTTGCCCTCTACCTCCTGTGCTTTGTGTTCCACCGCTATCAACGCCTCCACGATCATCTGTTCAACAGTTTGCTCCATCACGTGCGCCGGTATACCGACGAAGCCAAGGAGGCCGCTGAGGCCCGTGTCTCTGCGTACCGCTTGGAAGGCAATCAGAATCTCCACAAAGCCGGACAAGTGCTCAAACTCTTCACAGACAGTCACATTGCAGCCCACACGCCTTTCGCGGACGTGCAAGCGACCGCCTTTGGTATTCTCCCCCGTCCCCAACTCGATTTCGTCGCTGAGCATATCGCCACAGATGCTCGCTTCGACGAGACGGCCTTTCAGTGGGAGCATATTGATGTCTTGGCCCCGCAGTTTAAGCGTCATCTCCGGCCTCTCTTGCTCGCGGTCGACTTCGGCGTGTCGGCCAGTCACACGCCGTTACGCGAGGCCGTCGAATTTCTCCAGGCCACCTTTCGCAAAGGACAGACGCTTGGCCACGTGCCCTTGGCTCGCGTACCGCTGCACTTCATTCCAGAGGCCACCAAACGTTACCTCTACAGTCAGCACTCCCACAGTGACCGCCAGCTGCTCCCCAATCGCTATGAGTTTCTGGTCTATCGCTTGTTGCGTAATGGGCTGGAGTCGGGCGATGTCTTCTGCCGCGAGAGCGTTTGCTTCCGGAGTTTCGAAGACGACTTGCTCGACGATCAGCGCTGGCAACAGAAGGAGCACCTCGTGCGCGACACCGGACTGAGTCTGCTGCGCCAGCCCATCCAGGAGCACCTCGCTGCACTGGAGCACCGCTTAGAAACCCGCTTGGCGGAGGTCAACCAGCGGATTGCCTCGGGGGAAAACCGCTACGTGCAACTCAACCGCCGCAATCCGCAAGGGCGGTGGATTCTCCAGTATCCCCAGAACGAGGAACCGACAAACCATCCTTTCTTTGATGCGCTCCGCCAAGTGGACATCAGTCAGGTGTTGGCGTTCGTCCAGCAGCAGTGTCACTTCTTAGCCGCGTTCGACCATGTCGTCGGGCGCTATGTTAAACACCCCGTCGATGCGCATGCCCTCACGGCGTGTCTCATTGCCTGGGGCACGAATATGGGCCTGGGCAAGATGGGAGAAATCTCCGACCTCTCCTACCAAACCCTCGCGACGACCTCCGAGAACTTCCTGCGTCTCGAAACATTACGCGCGGCCAACGACTGCATCAGCAACGCCACCGCGACTCTTCCCATCTTTCACCACTACGATATTGGCGGCACCGTCCACTCCAGTAGTGATGGACAGAAGTTTGAAACGCGCCTTCCCACTATCAACGCGCGGCATTCGCCCGAATACTTCGGACTCCATAAGGGCGTTGTGGCTTACACTGTCGTCGCGAACCATATCCCGATCAATGCGCGCATCATCGGCGCTAATGAACACGAAAGCCACTATGTCTTTGATTTGCTCTTCAACAATACCTCTGCCATTCAACCAGAGGTCCATTCGACCGATACGCATGGCACCAACGAGGTCAACTTCGCGCTCCTCCATCTGTTTGGGTATCAGTTCGCGCCGCGCTACCGCGATTTCTACGACAAGGTGCGTACAACGCTCTACGGCTTCAAAGCGCCCCAGCAGTACACCACGGGCGTGCTCAGACCGATCCGCAAAATCAACACCGCCCTGATCATCGAGGACTGGGAACAGATTCAACGTATCCTCGTCTCGCTCGCGCTGAAAACCACGACTCAGAGTATTATCGTCGGGAAACTCAGTGCCTACGCGCGGAAGAACCAAACGCGCCGCGCACTGTGGGAGTATGACAACATTATTCGCAGTTTGTATCTCTTGGAGTATCTTGACTCTTCCGCGCTCCGCCAACAGGTCCAGCGCGCCCTCAATCGCGGCGAGAGCTACCATCAGTTACGCCGTGCCGTGGCCTATGCCAATTTCGGCAAGCTACGATTCCGCACCGAACACGATCAGCAGCTGTGGGGGGAGTGTAGCCGACTGCTGACCAACGCTATCATCTATTACAATGCCACCATCCTCTCCAATCTCCTGACGTACAAAGAAACGCACGGTGACACAGCGGGGGTGGCCTTGCTCGCGCGGGTGTTGCCCGTCGCGTGGCAACACATCAATTGGTATGGTCGGTATGAATTCCGCAAACAACTTGACGCCATCAACATGACCGCTATCATCCAAGCCTTAACGCAGCTCCCTGTTCCCCACGTCTCTCCTGGCTAATCTCTGGAATGTATCGTTTTGGCGCGTTGGGCAAAAATCCCCAACTGGAAGTCCTCAACGGATTGCATGAACACGAAATCCTGGCCAAGAACCCGGATGTCCAGTTTGAAGCGGAACTCACACGTGGTCAGCAATGGGCCGATCACATCGCGGCGTTCGGGGGAAGCTGGACGTTTATCGCCCTCTTTACGCTGCTCCTGGTGGTATGGATGGCCACCAATTCCTATCTCCTGGCCGCGCACCCGTTTGATCCCTACCCCTATATTCTCTTGAACCTCGAGCTGTCGGCGTTGGCCGCGGTACAAGCGCCGGTCATCATGATGAGCCAGAACCGACAGGAAGCACGGGACCGTATGCGAGCGATGCATGACTATCAAGTGAATCTGAAAGCACAGCTAGAGATACGCCAACTCCATCAGAAAATCGATCATCTCTTGTCACATCAGTGGGAACGGTTAGTCGAGATCCAAGAGGTGCAGATGGAATTGATCAACGAGGTGCGCAGTCGCCGCTAGGCATCGACATCGCGGCGCTGATGAATGTCGCGAGCATTGGCTGCGTTCCTTGCCTTGTGTACAAGCATACCGCAATGTTCGCGTATGAGCGTCGAACGACAGTAGTTTCGCGCGACTGGTCAGGTGCCTGCTATCAGTCACAACTTAAGCCGTTAGCAGCAGCATAATTCCCTCTCCTTCAGGGAGAGGGCTAGGGTGAGGGGATAAACAATAGCGGTCTTTGTCTCTTTGTACCCTCATCCTGACCTTCTCCCGGCGGGAGAAGGAACCTTTTAGGGGTAGGCTGTTACGCTGAGAAAAGATGAGACGTCATGCCCGCGCAGGCGGGCATGACGAACACGCGGACCCTCACGAGGGGAAATCCGCGCCAATTGAGGCTTGGATAAAAAACCTAACCTTATGAGGGAGAAGGAACCCATACGCGCTGCGCTCCACCTAAGACACAAGGATTTTTCCTTAAGTTGTGACTGGTGCCCGCCGGACGCTCCAATGAGTGAAAGAGCATTAATTCATAGAACACGTGTCCTGAGGGACCTTTCACAAGGTTCCCTGGGGTTGAGGAATTGCTGTTACTGTCCGTTGCTACGTCGACCCTTGATATTATAGAGGCGCGCGGCGTTGAGACCGAAGAGATTCGCTTTTGCCTGCGGGCTCAGTTGCGTTCCCATATGTTCGAGGTCGTTCATCACGCCGGGTTTGGCTTCGGAGTGCGGATAATCGCTGTTCCAAAAGAAGTGCTCGGTCCCAACCAGGTCGATAATCGCCGGGACGGTCTTCTCGTCAGGGTCACAGGCGATCCAACAATTTGTCTTGAACGATTCGCTCGGCGGTGTCTTCATCTTGCGGTTAAAGCGCCCAACCGACGCGAACTTCGCATCCATGCGATCCAGCCAAGCACTGATCCATCCCGCGCTGGATTCCAGCACGAGGAACTTGAGGTCCGGGAAGCGGTCAAAAGTACCATAGTGAAACATGGTCGTCATTGCGGCTTGCACGGCAACCGACGACATCACCACAAAATACCACGTCTCGCCTTTCATCCCGTCAAAGTGGGCCGCCGCCATTGGGGGCATCGGTTCAAGTGTCGGGTGAATACCGATCGGTACATTGAGTTCTCGCGCTTTGGCCCAAAACGGATTGTGATCTGGGTGACCATGCGGTTTACGTGTTATCGTATGCGGTGCGACGAATGCACCGCGCGCCCCGGCGCGCACGCTGCGTTCCAATTCCTTGACCGCGAGATCAACATCGCCAAGCGAGATATGGGCGATCGGGATGAGGCGATCTCCCGAGTCCGCGCAGAAATCCGTAATCCACCGGTTATAGGCTCGGCAGTATGCATCACAAAGCTGGATGTCGAACACTTCCGGCTCCCACAACAACGCGAGGGATGGGTACAGCACGGACGCATCGACATTTTCTTGATCCATGAATTGCAGACGGCCTCGCGAGTCCATTGCTCCTAGCGGCGCACAGCCCACGTAGGTACGATCCGGTCGTGGAACGAGTTCCTCTGGTTCCTTGCCGTAGCCACCTAAAGTGAACAACGTACCTCCTTGGCTGCGCTTGGAGAGCTTGCCTGCGACTTCAAGATATTCGAGACCGCGGTCGTCCGTACGGACACGAATCGCTTGGTCGCGCAGCGCAGGATCCATGTACCGTTCCCAGAGGTCAGGCGGTTCAAGGATGTGCGCATCTGCATCGACGATCAAACAATCGGTGAAGCGTTTTGTCATTCTATGCTCCTCTACGAGATCAAATGTTACATCGGGTACCATTTCCCATTGGTGACGAGGGTGTCAGTCCCTTGCTACGTCTCTGTCACTTCCAGAACTCAACTACTGGTTTCAGTGCACCAAGCTGCTGCGTACCTATTCACGACCGCGCCAGCGCTGGTCGCAAACGTCGTCATCCACTTCCGTGCCTATGCAAAGTTCATATCACCGGTGTCCCTCAAGAATGGATATCAGCAATGATACGTTTCACGCCTGCATGGTTTTCGCCGGGCCGAAACGGTAAACACAGGCTCACGCGATCCAGTACGCCGACATAGCGCGCGCGGTTTCAATCGACCATACGCCATCATGACCCATGGCCTCAACCCAGCGCGCAAGGTTGCGAACGCCCGCGAAATCATGGGCGGTAATGACAGTATCGAATTTCATGGTGCTCCTCGGCTTGTCGTTGTCGTGCAATCGCGTCCGCTTACTCCGCGCTGTCGGGTCGATCGCCTTCGTAGTAGGGTGATTTGCCCGGCTTGTCTTTGAGGTGAACGAACACTTTGTGCGAGAACCACTCGGTGTACTCGCGCACAGTCACGGGTCGGTACTGAGGCAGATGGCTGTCGTCGCAACAGGTCTCGACGCACTTGATCAAGGTGTCCGGGCTCGGACTGTAGAAAAAGGGAATGGCATAGCGATCACGACCTGACTGGTTGATCACGCGGTGTAAGGTCGCGCGAAAGCGCCCGTTGCTCCATAGTCGCAGAATCTCACCTGCGTTAACCAGCAGCGTGCCAGGTAGTGCTGGTGCCTGAATCCATTTCTTTTCCGGGGTGCGCAATTCCAGTCCGGGAACTTCAGATTGCGCCAGAATGGTAATAAAGTCGCCATCAATGTGCGGAGACGCATTGAACTGATTCACGTCACAGGCAGTGCCCGGATAGTGCGACACCCGTAGGATGCCCATGGGTCGAGAATGAACAAACGCCGGGTCAAAGAAATCCTCCGGCAGGCGCAAAGCTGTCGCATAGACAGGCAGCAGGCGTAAACTTAACTCTTCCATCGCGGCAAAGTATTCGAGTAGGGCGTCACGAAAACCAGGCAGCTCCTGCGGCCATTGATTACCACCCTGATAGATGGGATCCGAGGCGTCGACAGTGTCAGTCTTGGCATTGACTTCGCGCCCGATGAAGAAGGCTTCGCCAATATCCGGTTTGCGAGGAGCTTCGTCTTGGTTGTACTTAGGTTGTTGCAGCCCAGGCGGCATATAGCCGATACCTTTGCCGTTCACCTTGACTGCCAATTTACGCTTCATCGGCAGCGCGTGAAAACGTGCATTTTCGCCGAACACACGATCAATCAGCGCCTGAGGAATGCCGTGATTCTTGATGAAGAAGAAGCCGATGTCTTCGAGTGCTTCGCGAACCTCCTGGCCGAGTCGTTGCAATGCTCCCGACTCGCCAGCCAAAAACGGCCCGAGATCCAACACCGGGATGCGATCATTCTCACTCAGCGGCTGTGCCTGGTTAAATACGGAGGAGTGTTTGGTATTCATATCTGGTCCTCACAAAATTATAATCGCGCCGACCATAGGGAACGGGAAACCCGTCTTACCGTGCCCAATACGCCAAATCCTTGGCGAAGTCATGAATGGTAATGGCCCGTTTGAGATTAAGCTTCGAGTCGAGCAAATCATAAATGCGATCGGAGGACCCGCGCATTGAGAAGTACACGATCACGCCGCTGTCACCACCGCCCTCGACATGCAGATCATCTTCAACCCCACTGGTGAACGTCCCAGCTGGTTTGATCACTCTGAGTTTCTCGCCGGTGTCGATCTGGTCGACAATGTGCAGCTCACCTTCCAGCACGAGACTCGTGCACGGTGCAACGTGACGATGGTACATGCAGCGAGCGCCGGGCTCGAATTTGACGATCATGTCCGCGGTACGCGCACCGACGTTGACGTCGAGCAGTTTGTAATAACAACCAGCAGTGATGAAATCCTTCCAATCAACGTCTTTGGTATCAAAACGAAAATTGCGCAGCACGCTGTACTCATTTGCCATCGGTTCCTCCCATTACAGACTATAAAATCGGACTGCATTTTCGCCAAGCACTTTACGTTGCTCGGCAAGCGATAACGAAGCGATCTGCTCCTTCAACTCTTTGACCACACCGAAGGAGGCATCTACATGGGGATAGTCAGATGCCCAGATAAAGTAATCCGCTCCCAAATGTTTCACCATCGGTGCGATCATCGTCTCGTCAGGGTCGGCTGAGACGACACACTGGCGATAGAAGTATTCGCTCGGCTTTAGTTTGATCGGGGTAAAAGGCCCAGTCACTTCGCCTTTGTGATCCAGCCGGTCGAGCCAGGCACCAATCCACGTCGCACCAGCTTCGAGCACGGCGCATTTCATACGCGGATACTTTTCGAACATGCCTAATGTGATCATCGAGGTGAAGGCGGTCATGACATCCATCATTGATTCTTGCACGGTTTACAGTTTCTCGCAGCGTCGCCAGGAACGGCCTATGGCCCTATCCTGGCCTACGTCGATTCGTCTTTCGCTCAATTGTCAACGTCAGTCACTTACGCTTTCGCCGCCTGCGCCTGCAGCTTACGCACGTCTGACTCAACTACCGTCCCTTGGAAAAAGTCGGGGTTGAGACTTGCCCACAGCTTCACTGCATTGCCACACGTGAAGGCCTGAAAATCTTCCTCTGACATTCCTTTGTCCTCGACTAACTCGTACGCCTCTTCCAACACTTCCGTCATATCCGGCACATCGAAGTGGCTGATGTCAGAACTCAGCAATGCACCCAGTTTCGCACCAAACGGATTCACTGTGCCAGCAAAGGCATAATTGAGGGTCGGATCATCGGACTCGCAGCCAAAGAAGAAGTTAGGGATGAACAAGTCGCGGATGTCTTCCTTCTTCGTGATCTTACACGCGGCAAAATCATCGAGTTCTTGAGGAAGCGCGCTGCCCATACCGGTAATCATTTGCGCTTCAAACTCCGGCCAGCGGCTGTACATCTTGTCGCCACCATATTGCTTGATCAGTTCGCCAAGTTTGGCGCGATCAAGATTGGCTGGATTGAGTTGCTGGATGACATTACCGTTACGTTTCTCCCAATGCGAGATGAGGTCGGAGAATACGCTGCAACCCCAAGCGACTCCTCCTTCGAGAAACGCGAAACGCATGCGCGGGAAACGACGAGTGACACCACCGAGAAACAACGCCTTACATACGGCGTTACCAGCTTCGCCAAAGTGGCCAATGTGATTGTAGACAAAGTTGGTCAGCGAATTACGTAAGCCCATGTTCTCGGCAGCGGAATGAAAGGTCGCGGGATACCCGAGTTCTTCGCACTTGCGCCAGACAGGATCGTAATCATAGTCACTATCCATGCCCAGCACATCAACCCAATATGCATAGCGGCGACTCACACCCTGTTTCTCGGCGGTAGGAATCGAGCGGCGAATCAAACTGCCCATCGCTACTGCTTTCAGGCCTAGCGACTTACAATGTTCCAATTCCGCAACTGCCTCTTGTGGCGTGTGCATGGGAATGACACCAATCGGGGTCACGCGATCGGAATACTCAGCCCACGTCTCCGCCGCGTAGCGATTAAAAGCCCGACAACCAGCAATGCGGAGTTCTTCATCGCCAACATACGGCGCAAATAGTTGGGAAGCCGAAGGATACAAGATCGCGAAATCGATTCCCATATCCGGCAGGCGCTCGTGCATCAGGCGCGGAATGAAGGAAGTGGCCGTATCGAGCGCATTAGGAGTTGCCAATGCCCACCAGGGCGGTTGGCCAATGCGTTGATCATGCCGCTCTTGTTTGCTGAGCTTGGCAAAGGCTCCTTGCCCCAACGCGCGAACGCGGGATGTCCACTTCTCGACGAGTTTCGCGCCAGCCTCTTCTCTGAGGTAATCCATGGCGACTGGTTCATACTCGCGCCAATGGCCATCGGAGTCGATGATAGGATGGCTCAATTTTGCACGAATGGCTTTTGACTTTCCTTTCCCTGACATGTGCATGTCTCCTTCAGAGGTTTGCTCATGTGATACTGTAATCTTCTGTCGTTGCCTAGGCGAGGGCGCCACGAAATCAAGCTACCCGAGATGGGTACCCATTGGGTTGTCACCGGAGAGACCGTAGCGCGTGCTGGGCGCACGCTACCCTAAGGCGGTGGCAGGAAACAACTTACCGCAATAGTGATTGACCGGAGTGGAGAGCCTCTGCACAAGAGCAGGGATGAGAGACGAGACCATTGTGTGCTGGCTTCGGTCTAAGTATCGAAGTCTGGTCGAAGAGCTGGATGAACGCGGGCGAC
>VGTJ01000147.1 GCA_016874775.1 Deltaproteobacteria bacterium | reverse complement strand
AAGCCAGCACACAATGGTCTCGTCTCTCATCCCTGCTCTTGTGCAGAGGCTCTCCACTCCGGTCAATCACTATTGCGGTAAGTTGTTTCCTGCCACCGCCTAACGCTTCACGTAACACCTCAGTTGGGAGTTCGGGTGTCACTTCTGGTGCTAATCCTTGGATATGATGTGGGCGCGGCAAATGGATTTCTAGAAAACGTTTGGCATCCTCAAGCAGTGTTAAGAGACGGCCCTCGATACGTTTCTGATCGGACGGCGCAATACTGATGTCAGTGCCAGGGATGCGGAGAGCGGTAATATAGCAAGTTGGCAGCCACTGCTGTGGACTGCGAGCAAGGAACAGTACGCCAGCAACGGTCAGCGAAACCTGTCCTTCACTTTGTGCCAAGAGCTTCCAGTTGCGGAACAACCGCTGTTGATCAATCGCGGCGACATCTACGCCTCGTTGTCTGGCGAGTTCGAGTATGTCCGCCTGTGCTTGGGACTCGATGTCAGTCTGTGAGGTCGAGAGGACTGGTGTCTCGTCGTAATACAGACTTTCACTGGCTTGGAAGAGTCGTAACAGTTCTTCTCGCGATGCTTGCCTGCGACCAGAGGCGGTGCGAATGTAATAGACTCCACGATTAGTGCGATAGGGACGCTGACTGCCTTTCGGGATCCGCGCGACTAACACCACTCGACTTTGTATATCAGTTGTCGTTTCGAGGACGACAGTGGCTGGCGGGTGAATGTTGTGGAACGCGACGTTATCGACAGTCTGTGCGATGTGATCACGATCGCTTTCAGCAATGCCGATGACTTGACCATGATCATCAACACCAAGGATAAGTTGCCCACCATCCGTATTGGCAAAGGCGACGATCGCAGCAGCGAGATCATCCGGCTGTACCGGCCATTGTTTGAACTCGACATGCAGATTCTCACCTTGGGCAAGGAGCGTACTAAAATCTTGAGTCCTCATAAAAAGACATGTTAACGCAAGGATGGTGAAGGTTCGAGACGCTGACTGCGCTAAATATCTTTCCCTTGCCAGCGAAAAAGAAGCGCGGTAGAGGAAAAGGAGGTGAAAGAAAAAGGAGGGAAATATCAATGGCACGAGTTCCTTATGTCGAAAAGGAAAATCTGAGCGGTGAGGGGCAGCAGCTGTACGATAACTTCGTGAAGCGTTTTCCGGTGAAGCAAGTCCCGAATGTGGTCAAAGCATTATCGAATAGTCCGAAACTGGCGTCGCGCGTGTTCCCGTTGGCTGATTATTTCATGAACGATTCGTCGCTTGACCCACGTCAACGCGAGTTAGCAGTTCTCATTCTGATGAAGCGGCTTAACTGCGAGTATGGTTTCGTCCGCCATATTGGCATTGCCAAGCAGTGTGGGTTGACACAGGAGCAAATCGACAATGTCGGCTCGTATCAAACCAGCTCGTTGTTCACTGACAATGACAAGCTGATTCTCTGCTATGCCGACGAACTCACCCAGAAGGGGCGTGTCGAGGACGACCTCTTTAAGAGCGTGGAGAAATTGATTGGTCAGAAGAATGCGATTGAGCTGACCGCGGCTACGTCCTTCTGGAATATGATGGCGCGGAACCTCAATGCGTTGCAGGTCGAATTGGAGCCGTGGGGGAGATAACTATCTGAAAAGATGAATCGGAGACAGGGAGATAAGGAGAATGTGAGAACGTCATTGCGAGGAGCTGCAGGCGACGAAGCAATCCCAGCATCAGCTAAAACGTAAGGTAGAGATTGCTTCGTTTCGCTCGCAATGGCACTCCTAGTGACTTCTCCGATAGCCCTTCTACAGATTGTACGCGCGGGCTGCGTTATCGCCAAGAATGTTCTGTTGATCTTTCTTGGGCATATCGACGATGCTCTTCTTGAGTCGATCTAGAGGTTTGGTGAAACCATCGAAGTGCGGGAAATCGGTGGACCAGAAGAACTTTTCTGAACCCCACTGTGCACTGGCCACCGGGATCAGGGTTTCGTCAACATCCGCACCGATCCAGACTTGACGGCGGAAGTATTCACTAGGCGGACGCTTACAGGATGTGAGAGGTCCGATGTGTTCCCATTTGCTGTCCATGCGTTCGATAAAATGGGGCAGCCAACCAGCGCCAACCTCAAGCGTTAGCAGTTTGAGGTTGGGAAACCGCTCCAGCGTACCACCTTCGAAAAAACTCACGAACGATGCCTGAATATCAAAGCCGAGTGTGACCGACAGGAAGTAGAATGACGAGCCGTGAAACGTGGGGTTCTTGTACCACTCGTTCCCATGATACTGCGGTCGGGCAATGACGTGGAGACCGACCGGAATGTTCAGCTCTTGGGCAACTTGCCAGAACGGATCGTAGTAGGGATCGCCGTAGCTCCTGTGGTTGGTTGGCCAGGGGGTGAGCATTACGCCTTTGATGCCCATCTTTGCTGTGCGCTGCAGTTCAGCCACCGCACGGTTCACATCCATCAAAGAAATGTGTGCGACCGGATACAGTCGCGTTGGATAAGGGCGACAAAAATCGATGATCCAGTCATTGTAAACACGACAAATTGCTGCCGCGAGTTCAGGGTCGTCGACTTCACCTTCCCATATCAATCCAAGTGTGGGATAGAGCACTGCCGCATCGATACCATCCTCGTCGAGCAGTTTCACGCGTGCATGTGGATCATAGGCGCCCGCCGGGCCGTCCATGTAGCCAAACTCTTTCGAGAATGCGACCTCGGTTGGTTTCCCATACGCTGAGGCGACGCCTAACCCACGACTGACGGGAGACGGCCGGCCGTTCACAACGAGCGACTCCCACCCTTCTTCATCACGCGCCAGAAACGGTGCGCGGCTCTTAAATTTGGATTCAAGATTGTTTTTCCACAGATCTGGTGGTTCTAGCACGTGACCGTCTGAATCAATGATTCTGCCTAATTGCATAGTGAAACCCTCCTTACAATGCGATTGTATGTGCTTGCCTTATACCCACATTTGCGATGTTCTTGCAAGCCAATTTTCTATCATCATTGAACAAGGGGAAGATGCAAACATACGACATCGTTGTCGTTGGGGCAGGCGCGGCAGGTCTTGCGGCAGCGATCTTTGCCGCAGAAACTGCACGGACAAAGAACGCCACCCCCTCAATTGTTGTGCTTGACTCGGCACGAAAAGTTGGGGCGAAAATTCTTGTTTCGGGCGGCGGACGCTGTAATGTGACACATGATGAAGTTCATCCGGAGGACTATAATGGATCACGCAATATCGTACGCAATATTCTTGCGGCGTTTGATGAGCAGGCGACGACGCGATGGTTTGAATCACTTGGAGTGCCACTCAAACGAGAAGAGACTGGGAAATTATTCCCCGTCTCTGATAGTGCGCGAACGGTCCTGTCTGCATTGCTGCGACGATGCGAAGCCTTGGGTGTAACCATACTGACTGCGCATCGGGTGATCGATGTCGTGCGCGCCGCTCCTCCTCACCCGATCTCTCTTCCGCAAGGAGAGAGGGAACCTGCTATTGAGGTGCAAGGCAGCGGTTTCATCGTTCGGCATGAATATGGGGAGTTGGTAAGCCAACGGGTTGTTCTTGCCACAGGCGGTCGCTCTCTCCCCAAAACAGGGAGTGATGGAAGCGGTTGGGGCATTGCCCAACGGCTTGGCCATAGCGTCACGACGACCGTACCAGCCCTCGTCCCGTTGGTGTTAACTGACCAGACATTTCATGCGGAGTTGTCTGGTATCTCCGTTCCAGTCGAACTATCGACACTGGTGAACGGGAAGGTGAGTGACCGTCGTACGGGTAGTCTCTTGTGGACCCACTTTGGTGTGAGTGGGCCAGTCGTGATGGATGCCAGTCGGCACTGGACCTGGGCAAGAGCGAATGGGCACGAGGTGCAACTCCAGTGTCATTTCTTGCCCGGACAAGGTTTTGAACAGATAGAGAAGTGGCTCATCTCTATGGCGACGGCGCGACCGCGAGGGACTCTCAGTAACCTCCTTGCTGAACGTTTACCGGATCGTCTCGCTCGCGCACTACTGCGGGAAGCCGGTATCGAACCCAGTGTGCCGCTCTCGCAAGTTTCTCGCGACCGCCGCCGTGCGCTCGTCCATACGCTGGCGAATTTTGTTTTGCCAGTGGTACATGATCGCGGGTGGAACTTTGCTGAAGTCACTGCTGGCGGGGTACCGCTCCAGGAAGTGAACTATCGCACGATGGAGTCCCGCAAAGTGCCAGGACTCTATCTCGTCGGCGAGCTCCTTGATTGTGATGGCCGCATCGGCGGTTTCAATTTTCAATGGGCGTGGGCGACAGGGTATGTCGGTGGGAGAGCCGCGAGCAGCTAACGACGAGTGAATACGCACCGATCGTGTTGTCCCACGGCTCATCAACGAAGTGTGATATACTACACTCCATCAGGCGCGAGGGGGCGAGTGCGCGCGCACGTATATCGTAAGGAGAGCATGATGAGTTTTGAGGTTGGTCGGCAGACCTATCTGTTACCACCAGCGTTAGAGGGCGAGCTGCACGCAACATTGGACGAGTGGCGACAGAACAACAAGCTGCAAAGACTCTGGGCGGCGGATGCAACGCTCTGGACTGGCGGTGATGAAGACCAATGGTTAGGGTGGCTGACGGTTGTCCAAGAACAGTTGGCGCAATGTGAAGAACTGCGTCAGTTCGCTCACGAGGTTCAACACGCGCAAGTTCGTGATGTCGTACTCCTTGGCATGGGAGGGTCGAGCTTGTGTCCGGAAGTGTTTGCCCTCACCTTTGGTAAACACCCTGGCTTTCCGAGACTCCATATTCTCGATTCTACCGACCCGGCTCAGATTCTTGCGACCGAGCGTAAGATTGATCTGGCTCACTCATGGTTTATTGTCGCGAGTAAATCAGGAAGCACGCTTGAGCCCAACATTTTGAAACAATATTTTTTTGAACGAGTGGCCGCAGAGGTCGGCCCACAAGAAGTGGGAAAACGATTCGTTGTCATCACTGATCCGGGATCGAAGTTGCAGCAGGTGGCAGAGAGTGATGGATTTCGCCGGATCTTTTTTGGAGTACCCAGTATCGCTGGGCGATATTCGGCGTTATCGACGTTTGGTGTGGTGCCCGCAACGGTGATGGGGGTGGACATTGAACGACTCCTGCGTCGAGCTAACGTCATGGTTCAAGCCTGCGGTGCTGAGACCACTCCCTCAGGGAATCCGGGAGTGGTGCTCGGTGCCATCTTAGGCGTGGCAGCGCAGCATGGACGTGACAAAGTCACGCTCATCATGTCACCTGGGCTTGGTGGTCTGGGTGCCTGGCTCGAACAACTAGTGGCAGAATCGACAGGGAAGCAAGGAAAGGGACTTCTTCCGATCGCTCTTGAGCCTTTTGGTGCCGCTTCCGTCTATGGGGCTGATCGGGTGTTTGTCTACGTACGACTGATCACTGCGCCAGATGCTACGCAAGACACCGTGGTCGAGGTGCTGACTCGGGCTGGGCAACTGGTGGTGCGAATCGATGTGGCCGATCCGTATGATCTCGGACAAGAATTTTTCCGTTGGCAGATTGCGACTGCCGTTGCTGGTGCTATCCTCCGTGTCCATCCCTTCGACCAACCCGATGTCGAGGCGAGCAAGATCGAGACACGAAACATGACCTCCGCATACGAAGAGCGTGGGACCCTGCCTCCTGAGACGCCATTCTTCAAAGGTGATGGCCTCTCTCTTTTTGCGGATGAGGGGAATGCAACTGCCTTACTGGAGATGCTCGGGACCCAGCCGTCACTTCCCCAGTTACTTGCGACGCATTTCGGACGTCTACGGGCAGGGGACTACTGTGCACTATTGGCTTACCTTGAAGTGACTCGTACCTATTGGCAGAAGCTACAAGTGATGCGCCAGTTCGTGCGCGATCGTAAACGCGTTGCGACCTGCCTTGGATTTGGGCCGCGTTTCCTGCACTCAACTGGGCAAGCCTATAAAGGCGGTCCGAATAATGGGGTGTTTTTGCAGGTCACCTGTGATGATGCGACGGATGTACCGGTGCCTGGACAACGCTCCACATTCGGCGTGGTGAAGGCGGCGCAAGCACGCGGCGATTTTCAAGTGCTGGTCGAACGTGGGCGTCGCGTGCTGCGAGTCCATCTGGGAAAAAACGTGGAGGCGGGACTCACGACACTCTCAGCGGCGATTGCCCGAGCGTTGCAATAGGCAATGGGCTGAGACGACGGTAGGAGACTTCCTTGCTGTCGTCGTCCAGCGATGCAAATTACAGGGAAACAAGTTGTGAAAAGTACCACACGAGCACGAGGCCAATTGCTGCGGTAAATGCCACTCCCACCATTGCGCCGGTCCAGTGTCCCGTTCCACGATGAAGCTCAACATTCCCGCTGAGCAAATATGCGAACCGTTGCTGTTCACTTCGAACATCGTTAAGGAGCCGCATAGGCCACCTCCCTCGTGACGACCACAACCGTACTGGGGCTTGCACAAGTACGAGCGTTTCGCTGTGCGGACAGTCCATCAAGCCATGGGCAAAATCTGTCCGATTCCTTCTCTTCTATTGTAATCGACTAGAGGGGTAAATTTTTAATGGTCAGCGACAATATCAGGGTCTCAAAAAGAGACAAAAAATGGGACCTCCTAGGGTTTAATCCCTATATGACGTGTATTCACGACCAAACGCTTCCCGGGCGACGACCCCTTTCATGATTTCTGGTGTTCCGTCACCGATTTCGAGTCCGACGACATCACGCCAACGCTGTTCTAATGGAGAATCCATGTTGTAGCCATAATGGCCATGCAGAATGATGCAGGTATGGATCGCTTCAGCGGAGACTTTCGGTCCCATCCACTTGGCCATTGCCGCTTCCTTGGTGTGTTTCTGCCCTTGTTGTTTGAGCCACAAGCATTTGTAGGAAACGAGCCGGGCAGCTTCTACTAAAGTCAAGGATTCAGCGATCTGAAACGAGACCCCTTCAAACTTGGCAAGAGGTTTGCCGAAGACCTGGCGGCCTTTGGTGTACTCGATCGTTTCGTCAAGGGATTGCTGGGCTGCGCCAACGCATGCGAGGCCGATAATGGCGCGGTTGAAGTCAAACGCGATCATTGCCTGGGCAAACCCTCTGCTTTCATCGCCGACACGATTACGCGCTGGAACCCGCACGCCGTCAAAAAACAGCGATCCGCGTTGTGTTAACCGCTCACCTGGGGTTTTGTAGACCTGTCGAGTGACTCCTGGGGTATCGCACGGTACTAAAAAAGCTGAAATTCCACGCGCACCTTGGTCTCCCGTCCGAGCAAAAACGATACAGGCGTCAGCATAGCCAGCAAAAGTAATCGAGGCTTTCTCGCCGGTGATGACGTAGTCGTCCCCCATTTTGACCGCACGGGTAGTGATATTGGCAGCGTCAGAGCCCGCACTGGGCTCGGTAAGGCCAAAGGCGATGACCGCATCGCCGGTAGCATGGCGTGTCAGCCACTCGGCCTGGACCTCTGGATGGGCAAACTCCGAGAGAATTTCCGAGGCAATGAGCCCAAGCTGAATATACAGACTATAGTTGAAGTCGCCACGCGACAGTTCTTCGGCCATCAGGCCGCAGGTGACATAGTCTGCTTCGAGCCCACCGAACTTTGCTGGAACTCGCAGGCCGAAGATGCCGAGTTTTGCGGCTTCTTTAATAGTTGCACGATCAATCTTTTCGCCCCGGTCCCACCGCGCATAGTTGGGCAGCAGTTGTTCCTTAGCGAATTGTCGTAGGGTTTGTTGCAAGAGCAATTGGTCTTCTGTAAAGGAAAAATCCATAGTGTCTGCCTTAGTGTAAGAATCTTCCGATCGTACTGAGCCAAACCAAGTGATGCAAGCGGAACCTGTATCTCACCCACGATCACCGTTGACAGGCACCTTCGCTGTGTTACAGTTGCTCTCACTTACGCGGGTGTAGCTCAGTTGGCTAGAGCGTGTGCTTGCCAAGCACAAGGTCGCCGGTTCGACCCCGGTCACCCGCTTTTCTTCTTAGCTCCTGAATTCTCAGGGGCTTTTTGTTTTTTGTTGACATGAAGTAAAGCGAAGAGCATGAACGTCATACACTTTACAGACGGCAAAGGATTAGCGGAGGGGCTCCGGGTTTTTCAAAAATACGGAGATGCTATACCGGATGACGAGCCAGACACCTACATAGTCTCGGAAAGAGTCGTTCACGTACTAGAACAGCAACACATCCATTTTGAGAGAAGAGAAACGACAAAGATTCTCCCAGAAGATTTGTTTACCAATATCCAGAAGTCTTATAGGGAATTGCAAGCCGGTAAGCTTACCAGGCTAGAAGATCCGACGTGCTTAGACGACATTATCAATACAGCGAGTGATAAGTAAGGGAAGCAGAAGCCTGGCATAGCGGTTGTGTATGAGTTCACTAATAACTTTCGTATCGCATTACGCCAGGTGAGAACAAGTGCTTCCTCAAGTGAAGCGGCACTGTTGTTTCAGGCTCTGCACCAGGTAGCGAAAGACCCTCTCCTGCCAGGAAGCCGTGTTTCCTACCATAACCCGAACGACCCACATGCCCGTCTCTATTCTGTTGACCCATTCACAATTTTGTATACGGCCTCAGAGAAGGGAAAAGGAATCGTAAAATTTACTCACATTTGGAGACACAAACCATAAGCAGCGAAAGGGTTGCTTCCTTCCTGTATGGTCCTTTCTCTTTTCCTGTTTTCGACTCTAGACTTCCAGACCCTCAGACTTCTTCTCTCTCCTTGACGTTCCCAGTGGCCCCTGCCACATTTGCCGGGTGACAACACTCAAGAATAAGACGATCTATCTAGTTGACGGGCAGGCATACATCTATCGCGCGTTTTATGCCGTGCGCGAGCTGCAAACCTCGCAAGGCGTACCGACGAACGCCATCTTTGGCTTCGTCAACATGTTGCAGCGGCTGCTGCAGGAATATACGCCTGAATACCTCGCAGTCGTTTTCGATGCCAAAGGCAAGAACTTTCGTCACGAACTCTACAAGGATTACAAAGCCAATCGCCTCTCGATGCCCGAAACGTTACGTCCGCAAATCCCACGGATCAAGGAACTTGTCCAGGCTTACCGCATTCCGGTGCTCGAACTGCAAGGCTACGAAGCGGATGACATCATTGCCACGTTAACGCGTCGCTGGGAAAAAGAAGGCGCTGAGGTCGTTATTGTCTCTGGCGATAAAGACCTGATGCAGCTTGTTTCTGAACATGTTTCGATGCTCGATACCATGAAAGGGGAACGCGTCGGTATTCCAGAGGTCCGCGCGAAATTTGGTGTCGAACCTGCACGGGTGGTTGAAGTGCAAGGGTTGATGGGCGATTCCACTGATAATATTCCTGGCATTCCTGGAGTCGGAGAAAAAACCGCGATCAAGCTGATTCAAGAGTGGCATGACCTGGAGAATTTGTTGAGCCATGCCGACGAAATTCCTGGTAAACTCGGTGAGAAGATTCGTGCGAATGTAGAATTGGCACGGGTATCGAAAACGTTGGCAACGCTCCATGAAGATGTTCCTGTTACGGTGGACGTTGCCACGTTAGTCAAAGAAGAGCCAGATAAGAGCCAACTAAAAGCCTTGTTCAAAGAATTCGAGTTTCGCCGCTTTCAGGCTGAACTTGCATCACCGTGGGATGATCCTCCTTCCAATGAAGCTCCTGCTCAAACCGGTGAGCATGAAACAGTCCGTACGCCACAACAATTAGAAAAAGTCGTTCGTGCGATTCGCAAAGCCAAAACTTTTTGTTTGGATACCGAAACCACGTCGCTTAATCCACTTGATGCCGAATTGGTCGGCATTTCGCTGGCAATCGAAGAAGGCAAAGCGTGGTACATTCCGGTTGGCCATCACACGCTCGATGCCGCGCCGCAGCTCACGCTTGAGCAAGTGCTGCCAGTGCTCACCTCGCTCTTTGAGGATTCTTCGCTATCGTTGATCGGCCAGAACACAAAGTATGATGCGATGGTCCTGGCACAATACCAGTTATGGCCGCAGCAGGTTGCTGGTGACACCATGCTGGCGTCGTATCTCATTAACCCCAGCCGACGGCACAACTTGAACGATCTCGCCTGGGAGCATTTGCAGTACAAGATGGTCACCTACGAAGAAGTGACTGACAAAGGCAAGAAGAATTTTGCCGATGTCTCAGTCGAGGAGGCGACGCGTTACTCTGGTGAAGATGCTGACATTACTCTGCGATTAGCGCACCGGTTGTTTCCCCAGGTCGAAGAGCAGGGGATGCAATCGCTCTTTACCGACATCGAAGTTCCGCTTGCCTTAGTGCTGGGCAAGATGGAACTGGCAGGGATTCGCATTGATAAGCAATTCCTTACCTCGTTGTCAGGAGAGTTTGGTCAACATCTCAAGCAGCTCGAAGGCGAAATTTATGAGATGGCAGGTGAGCAATTCAACATTGCCTCGCCGAAACAATTGCAGACCATTCTGTTTGATAAACTTGGCCTGCCACGTGGGAAAAAGACGTCGACTGGCTCTTCAACCGACTCTTCAGTGCTGGAGTCTCTAGCGGAAAAGTACCCACTGCCGGCGAAGATTCTCGACTATCGTGGCTTTGCCAAATTGCAGAGTACCTACGTCGATGCCTTGCCGAAGCTGATTCATACCAAAACTGGTCGCGTTCATACATCTTTCAATCAAACTGTGACAGCGACGGGTCGCTTGTCCTCCAGCAATCCCAATCTGCAAAACATCCCGATCCGCAGTGAAGAAGGGCGGCGCATTCGTGAGGCGTTCATCGCTGAGCCAGGGCACGTGTTGTTATCAGCCGATTACTCACAAATTGAGCTGCGCTTGCTTGCCCATTTAAGTGACGACCCACTGTTAATGGAGTCGTTCCAGAAAGATCAGGATGTGCATGCGCGCACCGCATCTGAACTGTTTCAGGTTCCTGTAGATCAGGTGTCTGGTGACCAACGCCGTCAGGCCAAGACGATTAACTTCGGGATTATTTACGGCATGGGCGCGTTGCGATTGGGGCGGTCGCTCGACATTCCCACCAAAACTGCGCAGGAGTACATTACGCAGTATTTCGCCCGTTATCAGCGCATCAAGGGGTATATGGATAGCATCTTGGTTGAGGGACGAGCACGGGGATATGTATCTACGCTTTTTGGTCGTCGCCGCTATGTGCCAGACTTGCTGAGCAAGAATCCACCACTGGTGGCTGCTGCCGAGCGTGCTGCTATCAACACTCCCATTCAAGGAACCGCGGCTGACCTCATCAAGATGGCGATGGTTGCTATCGATCTCCGCCTGAGAAGCGAAAAATTCAAGACGCGTATGCTCCTGCAAGTCCATGACGAGCTGTTATTTGAAGTACCAGAAAAGGAAGTCAAAAAAATCGAGCAACTGGTACGCGAAGTCATGGAGGGAGTCATGCCCCTGCATGTCCCCCTGCGCGTGGATGTCGGCGTTGGCCAGAACTGGGCCGAGGCGCACTAAACGCTTATCTGCATGGCGATCGCCGTACTGTTATGTTGAGCGTCGCGAAACATCTCTCTTGAGCATCTTAAGAGAGATTCTTCACTTCGTTCAGAATGACAGGGACAATCGGTGGTAGCTATTCGCAGAGAAATGAGGCAATGGCGAAAGAGTGAGCACGAATTACTTCGTTCCCGTATTCGGAGCATGATCGAAGAATTTCACCATGAAAGGGAACGCGACAAAGAACCCATAGGGGACGATTGCCGCGACATAGATCAGGATAAACACCAAACTCCAGCCCCAACTTTGAGAGAGTAGACACAAGACAACCGTGAGAATGAGGGGCAGCAGATTCAAGCCAATCCACGTGGCCGTAATGAGCGATGAATTCTGTTTCATGGCTCAGGAACGTAGCACAAACCCGTGCGTCGACCAACAACCTAGACGACCTCACAACGAACATGATAACCACGCCAGGAGGAGGGCTGACGTATGGATTATAGTTCCTATCAACATATCCTTGTCGAAAAGAAAGATGGTATCGCCTTACTGACGATTAACCGTCCGGAGACGCTCAATTCCACGAACGCACGTTTGCACTGGGAACTGAGCAAAATCTGGTTGGACATCGCTGACGATGACGAAACGCGGGTGGCGGTGATTACTGGTGCTGGCCGTGCCTTTTCTGCCGGTGGTGATTTTGAGGTGCTCAACAAAATGCAGACAGGGCTCGATGCGGTGGCAGCGACCATGAAAGAAGCGCGCGACATCGTGCATAATATGATCAACTGCGACAAGCCAATTATCTCTGCCATCAATGGCGTCGCTGTCGGCGCCGGTCTCGCAGTCGCTCTACTGGCGGACATCAGTATCGCATCCGAAAATGCCAAGTTCACTGATGGTCACACGCGGTTAGGTGTCGCGGCTGGTGATCATGGCGCGGTGATTTGGCCTCTCCTCGTCGGCATGGCCAAGGCGAAATATTATTTGTTGACGTGCGATGTGCTCGATGCCAAGGAAGCTGAGCGCATCGGTTTAGTGAGCATGTGTGTAGCGCCGGACCAATTGATGCCGAAGGCGATGGATGTGGCCAAGAAGCTCTCCGCTGGTTCGCAGACCGCTATTCGTTGGACAAAACAGTCGCTCAACCAATGGCTACGGGCAGCGGCGCATACGTCATTTGACTATTCGCTTGCGTTGGAGATGCTCGGCTTCTTTGGTGATGATCTGAAAGAAGGGGCACGGGCAGTGCAGGAGCGACGTGCACCGATATTTCCCTCTGCGCAAGGAAAAAAATGACTACCGCAGAAAAGATTACTGCGATTCTTCAGCGCGACTTAGCCGCGACGGTTGTAGATGTTGAGGACGAAAGTGCCCAGCATGCTGGACATGCTGGGGCGGCGTCAGGTGGCGGACACTATCGGGTAACGATAGTGTCCGCGCTGTTTGAGGGAAAACCTCTCGTTGCGCGTCATCGTTTAGTGTATGCCGCGCTCGTGAACGAGATGCAGCGTGAGATTCATGCGCTTGCGTTGACGACGCTGACACCGGGGCAGCATACGGGGACTTGAAGGGAAAGGGAGAGCGATGTTGGGCAATGGAGCGTTCAGTGAAACGGTAATACACGGTGGGTGTAAGAAATTTGTCACCCTGAGTGAAACGAAGGGTCTCTCAGAGAGGTTCTTCACTGCGTTCAGAATAACATGCCCGAAGGGGGCGAGGGATAAGTGTCCGAGTGGTATGTTGCCCTCTTTTATATTCCTCTGTGCCAGCTTGGTGCTGGGATATTGTTCGCAAAGCTGGGCCGCCCCTGCCGCATCTCCGCACGCAGTCACTGCCCCAGACGGAGCGAAAATATACGAGCAGCGTTGTGCCTCTTGCCATAGTGCTAACGTGCCGCGCGCTCCGCAACTGCCTGTACTCAAGCAGAAGAACCCCGAGGACATTGTTGATTCGTTGGAAACTGGCGTCATGCTGTTCGTCGGCTGGGGGATGCCTGATGCTGAACGCAAAGCGGTCGCTGAGTTTGTCACCGGCAAACAGCTTGGGGCGGCACAAATGCAAGCCACCTTGAATAACATGTGTCCGCAAGCTCCCGGAGAATTTACCGTCGATGAGCGCGCGCCACAGTGGAATGGTTGGGGAGCGAGTCTCGCGAACACCCGCGCCCAGACTGCCGAAAAAGCTGGCTTGACTGTGGACCAGGTACCGAACCTCAAGGTCAAATGGGCCTTTGGTTATCCAGCTGGGACGGTTGCATCGCAACCGACCGTGGTTGGAGGTCGCGTGTTCGTTGGTACGCTGCGCGGACAAGTGTATTCCCTTGATGCAGCGACTGGTTGTGTGTACTGGGCGGTAAAACATCCGACCGGCATTCGTTCGGCGGTTACCATTGCTCGTCTGCCGAACTCAAATCCACCACGCTATGCTCTCTACTTCGGCGATCTATCGGCGACTGCTCATGCGTTAGGTGCACGGACTGGAGAGGAAATTTGGAAAACGAAAGTCGAGTCACATCCTATTGCACGCATCACTGGGTCGCCGAAGTTTCACGACGGTCGTTTATATGTTCCTGTGACCTCGCTTGAGGAGGTTTCTGGTTCTGATCCCAAGTATTCGTGCTGCACCTTCCGTGGCACGTTGGTAGCACTGGATGCGGCAACTGGAAGGCAAACCTGGAAGACGTACACCATCCAAGAAAAGGCGAAACCAACCCGCAAGAACAAAATTGGAGTGCAACTCTACGGACCGGCAGGAGCATCAATCTGGTCGTCGCCGACATTAGACCCTGAAGCTGGGCGGATTTATGTCACAACTGGAGATAATTATTCAGACCCGGCGACGAACACCAGTGATGCGATTGTTGCCTTTGATATGAAGACTGGAAGATTTCTTTGGGCTGAGCAGTTTCTTGCCAACGACGCATGGAATGTGGCCTGTGGTACCGAGGATGAAACAAATTGTCCGCAAGCCAGAGGGCCGGATCTTGATTTCGGCTCCTCATCGATTTTGCAGAAACTCCCGAATGGGAAACGTGTCCTTGTCGCTGGACAAAAATCGGGGATGGTCTACGCGATCGATCCTGACCAAAAGGGGAAACGGCTGTGGGAGCAACGGGCAGGGAAAGGTGGTCTGGTTGGCGGTATTCAGTGGGGACCGGCGGCTGATAATGAGATGATGTATGTGGCAATCTCAGATATGGGGATTCAGATCAAAGATGATCCCCAAGCTGGGAAGGTGCCTACGCTTGATGCCAGTGTTGGCGGCGGAATCCATGCTTATCGCCTAGAGACTGGGGAGAAAGTCTGGTCAGTGCTGCCACCAGGGTGCGGTGATCGGAAGAATTGTAGCCCGGCGCAGTCAGCGGCAATCTCGGCCATTCCGGATGTCGTGTTTTCTGGCTCGGTTGATAGTCATTTGCGTGCGTACTCGACCAAGGATGGAAAAGTCATTTGGGATCATGATGCTGCGCAGGAATATAAGACCATCAACGGCGTCAAAGCCAACGGCGGGTCATTTGATAATTCTGGGCCGACTATCGTTGGCGGAATACTCTATACCAATTCCGGCTACGGCCAGCAGGGTGGGATGGCTGGTAATGTACTTTTGGCCTTCTCTGTGGACGGGAAGTAGGAGCCCCTGCACGACTGCCGCCAGTGGGATTCATGTCGGCGAGCTCTCGGACGCGTTTGGCGATTTCATGGTCCGTACAGGGAGTGTCGCCACTGATCCCGAGGCCACCGATAATCTTGCCATCTTTATAGAGCGGCACGCCGCCACCAGCAGTGATAATGCCACCAGCGATCTGGTGGTCACTACCACCCTGCCCCGTGGGGGAAGCCAAAAACTTGGGGTTGAAACGATTCGATGGGTTTCACCCGTACACGAATGCCCAGGTTGGACAAAGGTATAGAGCCGTGCCGTGGTACGTGCCCTACACCGCTCTTTGACGCCTAGGCTTTGTATCACCCGAATTTCCCTGCAACGTTCCCTAATTTTCCAATGCATGATGCGCACTCGATTAACATTGCATCCGGATCAGGATGGTGCTAAGGAGCTGCAAGAACAGTATGGAGAACGACTCGTGTGCGTTCGGTACCGATACGACGAGGCAGCGAAAGAGCGCTGGAAGACCGTGGAATTGATTATTGACAAGAGTGCGTGGGAGCCGCCATCGCCCAAGTGGCCGGCAGAGACTCTGGTAGCGATTCGGGTGGGGGCGCAGGAGCGCGAGGTGCGGCACCGGGTGAAAGCAGCAGGCGGGCAGTGGGATCTCAGGGAAGTCGTCTGGAAACTGACCTATAGACAGGTCGTAGCATTAAGGCTTACGGAGAGGATCGTTGCTAATGTCACGGCTGACAGGCGGGGCAGCCATCTACTAATAGATGGGACTAAAAAAGAGCAAACATCTACTAATAGATAGGAGCCGAGGCATCTACATATATATGGAAGCATCTACTAATAGATGGGACCATCTATTAGTAGAGGGGATAAAAGTGGTTCATCAGTAGTTAGGCTCGAAGCAGTTTGAAATAACCGTGAAAAGACATGACTGGGTCGCGACTGAGGAACGGTATCTGTTAAGGAATCCTCATGGCATCACCACCGTTCACAAGAAGAGAGTATGCTTACCTAAGAATAATAGGCAAAGGCCATCATAAGATCATCACAGAGACGTTAGGAATCGAGCCGACGAATGCGTGGAATGAAGGGGAGGATAACCCTCGCAATAATAAGGCATGGGCAAGAATTAAGTTACCGATTAAGAGCGAGGAAGAAGCGTATAGTTCCAATCGCCATGAAACTTACCGGGTTTGATATTGAGCGCTTGAAACTCATCGTCGGAGACCTGTAGGCCTT
>VGTJ01000146.1 GCA_016874775.1 Deltaproteobacteria bacterium | reverse complement strand
TCCAGCTTTTCCACCAGGGCACACGTGAGCGCAGGCATACCTCCTCCTCCTTTTTCCCGGACACCCGTGCTGCCCTCTCTATCCTAACCCCTTCTTTTTACAAGACTCTAAGCGCGTTCCCCGTGGTACACGACCCGCTTAAAGACACGCTCCCGTTTCCCCGTGCGAGGAAACTGGTTCATCCTGGAATAGATGTGGTACACGACCCGCTTAAAGACACGCTCCCCTTTCCTCCATTCGAAGAGACAGTCGAGGTAGCGGTATCCGTTCCTGTCCCGGTCGGTCTCCACACGACAGTGATTGTCTGACTCTGTCCCGCACCCAAGCTAAAGGCAGATGGTGATGTCTCGAAGGTGGGAAAGTTAGTACCGCTGCCGCTCGTCGATACCTCTCCAGTCAGCGTGCCACCGCCGGTATTGGTAATCTGAAAAGAGGAGGCACCGGTGCTACAATTCTGTGACGAGCTCAGCGGGCCAAAATTCACTGCTGTCGGCGAGATCGACAGGACCGGTCCTGGTTGTACGGCCGTCGCGCTCAGACTGACCGAGGCCTGCCCGCCATTAGAGGTGACGTTGGCCGTACCGGTAAACGTTCCTGCGATCTTCGTTGAAAAACTAATAGTGACAACCTGACTCTGATTTGGGTCGAGCGTAAAGTTGCCTCCAGAACCATTCACGCCAAACGCCAAACTGAACGGCGCGCTCGCACTGGTGTTTGCTACGGTCACACTGCCGCTCAGCGTTCCGGTCCCGGTGTTGGTAATGGTAAACGTTCCACTCGCGGAGTTTGGCAGTTGGACATTACTCAAGGTGATCTGGGTAGGATTCACCGATAAACGAGGTTGGCCAACGATATTCGCAAACAGGAGCACCACCAGGGTTCCACCGTTGGTATTCAACGTCACCCGGTCACTGAGTGCTCCAAGAATTTGCGGCGTGAGTCGCACAGTCACTGTCTGATTTTGCCCAGCCGGGAGATTAAGCGTCTTGCCGACCATGACAGTGAACGGACTATTGGGCAGGGAATCCACAGTCCCCGTGAGCGTCCCGCCACCAGTATTCGTGGCCACAAAGGAGAGTTCGGGTAAGGTGCCAAGCTGTACAGTGCCAAAATCGATACTGGTCACCGAAGCTCCAACCTTAGGGGCCGGTGTCCCTTGTCCACCACCACGCAGGAGCACCCGCTTCACTCCACCACTCGTCGTGATGCGAATACTGCCAACAACTGGCGCGGTCGACTGTGGCGTAAAGCGTACCGTCACAGTCTGATTCTGCCCAGCTCCCAGTTCGATCCGAGCATCCGAAACAATACTAAAGGCTTTGCCTCCTGCATCAGTAGCGATCAGGGTCATGCCACCACGTAGTGTCCCTCCACCAGTGTTGGTGACGATAAAAGTCCTTTCTTGACTCGGCCCTACTTGGGCACGTTCCTCGCGCTCATCGGTCGCCTCCGAGTCCGTTCCGACAAGTGACAGTTCTGTAAGCGCAGCAGTTGCACTGGTCGAAAAGTTCAGATCATCAGCCGACACCCCAAGCTTTGGTGCTCCAGCTGCTGTCACACCAGAGAAGTCAACCACAGACTGGCCATTATAGAACACCGTAAACGGCGCATTAAAGTTGAGTTCAGGCTGCGCCCTTACCTGTAACAGGAAGTTCACTATCCCACCGCGGGCGATGTCACGACATGCGTCATTCCCCCCGATGTCAACCAGCCGGAAATCTTCGGAAGTAAACGTTCGTCCCCCTTGCCTGATCGTCAATTGCGAGCCGCACGTAAAAAATGCACCTCCAGCGGCGGCTCGTTCTTCACGCTCCTCGCTCGTGTCAAGCAATGCGGCTGCGTTTCTGGTCTGTACGCGCAACACGGCAGTGTTGCCAGACAACAGACACGGATTTCCCCAACTGACATCTGCAATCCCCCCATTGCCATCAATGGCTTGCCCACTGCGAGTCGTACATAGCCCCCCATCCATTCCGGGAAATCGCGCCCCGGTGACGACAAAGTTTTGTTGACTCTCCTGCCATTGTACTTGTGTCTGGAGCCCAGCCTGGGGAAAGTTTGCGACAGTGAAATTTCCACTCAGGCCGGTCGGAAACGATCCCAGACCCAGAGTGACGACGGTAAAGGTCGCCTGACTAAACTCGACCCCATCAGCCAGTGCACGCACGACGTGTGTGCCATCGCCGATATCATTCCAGTTCACCTGAAGGCTAAAACCGTTATCAGTATCGCCACAAACAGCTTGCGTGTCTCCACGCGGTTGTCGATAGACAGCCGTGATAGGCGTGCGACTATCCACTTGTATGTCGACGCGGGTCGCATTACAGACGAAACCGCGGATCGCACCAATGCCGCTTTGAAACGATCCTGACGTCGGATCTTCGAGCTTCGCGTCAGTTCGTGGGTTACCGCCACCCGAGCTTGGTGTTCCACCGTTCGACAGCACGAACCCCTGCCGAGGTTCCAACCAACGAATACGAGCTTGCCGCCCAGTCTGTGGAAAGGGCTGGACGACGAATTCTCCCTGCGCTCCTTGTAGAAAGCTTTGCCCCAACGTTGCCACCGTTACTTGTGCACGGCCAAATTCGACCCCATCGGCCAGCGCACGAACAGTATGAATACCTTCACCTAAGTCATTCCAGTTAAACTGCAAACTGAAGCCGTTGTTTGTATCACGACATGTCGCTTGTGTATCTCCGCGTGGCTCACCATAAACCGCTGGGAGGGTGCCAAGGCCGACGACTTCAATCGCAACATTACTGGCCTGACAAACCCATCCTCGTATCAAGCCAACACCGCTTTGGAATGACCCTGGCTGTGGGGTTTCAAGCAATCCTTGCGCAGCACTCAGCGTCGGCGAGGCAACGAGCCCCCCAACCAGCATTGTTCCAAAGAGAAATAACCTACCCCACCCTAACAAGCGCTTCTTCATACCCGTCCCCTTTCCTCACGTCTTTCATCGATAAGAAGGGTTCAACTTGTGTGCCCCCACTCGTCCCCTACAATACCACCTGACCTACCATAGCTGGTTCCCGTCTTCGTCGCAAAGGTCACTCTCCATTTCCAACGCCTCGTATATGGAGTTCTCCCCGCATGCTTGCTAAAGATGGCGGATATTCTCGATAGGAGCAGATGCATGACAGTGACACAGAAGAGTTTCGTCGTTGATGCAGACGGGCACGTCCTTGAACCAGCTGATACCTGGATCAAATACATCGATCCACAATATCGTGATCGCGCGGTCAAAATCGTCATCGACGAAAAAGGCTATGAGAACCTGTTATTCGACAACAAGCCTTTAGAGTTAGTCCGCGGCCACCTCGGTGTTCTCGGCGGTATTGGTATGGACCCAGTGCCCTTACATCAGAACGGCAAAATGACGTACATGGATGGTTGCCCGCCAGGCAGCTACGATCCCAAAGCACGTCTCAAGGTCATGGATGAAGAAGGCATCGACATTGCCCTCCTCTACCCCACGATTGGGATTTGCTGGGAAGGTACGGTGACCGACCCAAAACTCGCAACTGCCTATACCCGCGCCTATAACCGTTGGTTAGCCGACTTCTGTAGAGAAAATCCCAAACGTCTGGTGCCCATTGCTCACATCTCGTTACTTGACCCAGAAGGCGCGATTGAGGAGGTCATACGGGCTCGCAAAGATGGCTGCGCAGGCGTGTATCTTTCTCCTGATATGCCATCGCGTGGCGGAAGACATTTTGATGACCCTGCCTACGTACGTTTCTGGGAAACGGTACAGGATCTCGAAATGCCAATCGGTTTTCATGTCATTGTTCGCGACCACCCTTCCTACCACGGCTGGCTGCAACGAGATCGCCGCGATCGGCTCTTTGGTTTTGCCTTTTTAGCTATTGATGTGATGGCGGCTTTCACACAGATGCTCTCGTGGGGCATGTTTGAAAAGTATCCGCGCCTCAAATGTACCGTACTCGAATCTGGCGCAAATTGGATCTCTGCCTGGCTTGATCGCCTTGATCACAAGTACAACGTCATGGCTGCGTATACACCACTCAAGATGAAGCCAAGTGAGTATTTTTATCGTCAGTGTCTCGTCTCCGCCGATCCTGATGAAACCCTGACCGCGCCAGTGGTCGAACACATTGGCGCTGAGTATTTTGTCTGGGCCTCAGATTATCCCCATGTTGATGCGTCGTTCGGTGTCGTGCACGAGATGCAAGAACGGTTAGCACCGTTATCTGAGACCGATCGTCGCAAGGTGCTAGGGGACAACGCGATCCGCTTTTATAATCTCTCAGTGTGATACAACAGCCATCAGTGTTCGGCGATCAGCTTTCAGCGAAACCAGGAGCTGCGTCAGGTGAAGAGCGACCCAGAACGCACCGAATTGCCTTATCTGGCTGATAACTGATAGCTGAAGGCTGCCCGCTTTTTTAGAAGGAGGTATGCATATGCCAATCGTCGATAACAACACCGTTCCGAAGTTTCAGCTTCCTGGGCTCGAACATCAGACGTTAGCCGGCCCAGAGCATGGAATGAAGACCCTCGAGATGTGGATGCAAACCATTGCGCCAGGAAGTGGCACACCAGTGCATCGACACGCGTGTGAAGAAGCAATCGTCGTCCTCAAAGGCTCAGGTCAATGCATGGTCAAAGGCGTGACGACTGCGTTTGGTCCCAACTCAACCTTACGAATTCCGCCTGACGCGATTCACCAAATTATGAACACTGGGAGTGAAGATATGCACCTCGTCGCCGCCCTGGGACAAGCTCCCGTACGCGTCTGCACTGCCGACAACCAGCACATGCCGTTGCCGTGGCAATCCTAATCAACGATAAACGGCAAATGATGAAGGATGAACGACAAAAATCTTTCCGTCTTCATTTGCCGTTTATCCTTCCGCGTTCTGCATTCATCGTTTCGATCATCTGCCTCACGCCACCGGCGTTGGACTTACTGCCGCTCTTTTGCTGAGGAAGCGGCTGCCCGCCAGATACACCATTCCCCCGACCGTACCGCCACATACGTCAGCAACGGCATCCCGCCAGTCGGAAAATCGACCAGGCACATACAACTGGTGCCATTCGTCAGTCACGCCATACAGGCCGGTAAACAACAGGCTTGAAAGCAGCAACAGTTGAAACGTCCAGCGTGGCCATGTCGCTTGCGCAGCGCGAGCCCACAGGATGCCAAGTCCTGCGTAGACCACGAAGTGCGCCACTTTATCACTAGAGGGGAATTGTGGTGGTGAGAGATCTTTCTGAGCCGACAGCGTGAAGATTAACACACAGTACACAATGACAGGGGTCCACAACCATACCCAGCGCGATACACTCATCTTTCCAGAGGCTCCAATCATTTGCATCAACGTCGCATTCCTTTCCTCCCCCTTTGCTTATGCTATCGCCATGACCTGTGTGTTGACAAAGTACGAAAATGAAAATTCCGTCTGCTCACCCGCACGTTTCCCAGGAATCGGAAAAAGTCGGGCTGAAAGTGGTTTATGGAGTTTCACCCCCAAGCTCACGACGTCCAACAGAATCGCCGTCAGTTGCTCCTCAGTCACATCCCCCGGAAGTGGAATCGTATCGAGACCAGTGCCACACACAGCGGAATACGCCAGAAGGCTCGATAGGCGCAGCAATCCCTGGTTGTTGCGTGCGGCTAAGCCAGCGTCTTCCAGCACTGGCAACATCAACCCACAATAACCACAAGTGAGGAGCGTTGTTTCACGTAACGCCGCCGTCACGGCTGCCGCAGCGGCCAACGTCCCTGGTTCACCGAACTGCCCACGGCCAAGCCGTTCCAATGCATAAGCGATACTCACCTCCGGTTGAGGTCCAGGCGCTGGCGAGAGGTCAATTCCGAGATAGCGGAATTGCGGTGAGGCAAAGCGTGTCGCGATCTCTTGTACCGGCAACATTTGCGTTTCGATTGCTTGACGCAAGCGACTTCGTAGCTCGACGAACTCGATCCCCGGCCCACAAGCTGCAGCGATGACATCTGCCGCTTCCAGCGCAATGGCAAATGCGGGAGCACCCTGATGAAACGACGCTGGAAAGAACGGGATGTGCGCTGGACAATTCACCAGGCCAGCGAAACGCAAGTTCCCGAACCCACCACTCGTCATTTGCGCAATCTGACGCATAACCCGCGCGATCGCTTGGGCGGTCTTCACCGAAACGGAACGAGTTCCATCTCCCAGGATCGCACTGGTAAACACACTATCAGTTTCTGCGATCATTCGCGGCAGATATGCCATGAACGCAGTTTCACGAGGGTCTTGGGGATCGACCGGACCAAGCGAACAATAATCGATGCCATTCTCGCGGCAGCACTGTTGCAGTTCGAGGGCAAACCGTAGGCATTCCGTCTCGGAACAGCCTCCCAGATATTGAGGAAATGGCTGCGAGGCAAAACGTAAGGTCTGGACTGCAATTCCCTCAGCCTCATATGCCTGCGCAAGTTGCTTCGCTAAACGCGCCCCTGCAGTAATCACATGGGGATCAAGCGGCGCACGTAGCTCACTCCCGATAGTGATCGCTCGTATTTTCATGGTTCCTTCCTTACACAAACACCAAGCGTAATCGCGCCACTGTACGGATCGGTGCGGGGGTTGAAAATGGCCGAATTTGAATATAGTCAATAGTATATTCTAAATTGCACGCTCGTGGGAGGCTTGCATGGCAAAGAGAGAATCTACGGTCCCTCCTTCTCCACCACCAACACCTCAATCACCCGCTGAAGGGTCGGAGATCCAAATCCATCTTAAGCGCCGTACCAATTGGCACCCTTCCCCACGGCTGCCAGATTACCTTCTCGAAGATGATCTCAACAAACTCATGGACCCCCGCGAGTGGAAAACCTATCGCGCCCTATGGCGTCACTCGATCGGACTTCGGAATACGCCGCTGATTACCGCTGGGTATGCCGAAGTCTCGGAAATGACAGGACTCTCCCGCGCGTCGGTGATTCGCGCACTCAAAGGGCTCATGAAAAAGCGCTTTGTCATTCGTCTCATCGGACCGGAGGCAAAAGGGGCAAATCGTGTGGAGCAGTCGCGCATTCCGGGCAAACCACGGGATGGGCACCGATACCTGGTCTGTAGCTATCGCGAGGCACTGGAAGGCCGCCTCAAGGACGGCACCCCGCTCAAGGATATTCCAGAGGGCGGACTCTATCCTGAAGAGGTACAAGTCTTCCGTCGTGAGGATCAGCAAGACTCACTCTTCTCCCAGTGACGCTCTTGCAAGCTGAGCCAAGCTCATGCATGTTCTAGGCCTAACAACATAACTACAGAGGTATATTTTTCATGGGGTGGACGTTTCTGTTGTCGCGAGACTTACCCAAGTTCGTCGCTATCACGCTCATTAGCGCAGGACTTATCTCTTTGGCTGTCCCGTCTCTTAGTTACGCCCAATTCGCTGGCGACTATGGTCGCTCAAGCATTGGCAACCGGCTGTCCGGCGATCGGGTACGGGACCGCATGAACCGGAGGCAGAAAGGTGCCACAATTACCGAGTGGGTGCGGCGATTACAAAATGATCGGCCAGAAACTCGCCTGGAAGCAGTCAAATCGCTCGGTGATTCAAAAGACCCCAAGGCGATTGAATATCTGATGTCAGCCACCGCAGATACCGATATTCGCGTCAAGAATAAAGCGATCGAGTATCTTGGGAATCTGCGAGCGACTGACGCCACCCCAGTCCTCGTCCAACAACTCTTTTTGCGTGAGGTGAATACTGGAATCAAACACAAGATTTTGGTGGCGTTAGGAAAAATCGGTGATCCGCGCGGAGCAGCGCCAATCATGGAATTCTTGAAACGACGCCTTGATCAGAATGTCCGAGCGGTGGCGATTCGCGCCCTCAGCGACGTCGGCAACGATAGTGTCCTAACGTATCTCGATGAGGTCTCACGTACCGAACCGTCTCAACCGTTACGCCGACTTGCCGCTGATGCTGCAGTATCGATTCGTCACCGTTTGTCACCAGAATTCTCTCCTGTTGTCCCGACCTTTAATAAGATGATGGAGTTGCGCCAAAAGCAGGAGCGTGGTGAACAGGAAGAAAAGTAACCAATCTCTAACCACTAAGGATGACGTGCATGACGTATTCTCGATTTCTCTTCCCTCGTAGCAGATTCATAACCACGCTCTGTACCAGCATCGTCTTGGCTGGAGCGTCGTCCCTGTGGGCACTCGACATTTTTGGCACTGGGAAGTCTGCTGAAGCACCCGCGCAACCAGCAGTCAGCGGACGTGGAGGCGCACTCCCGTCATTAGCCGATGTTGCGAAGCGTGTATCACCAGCAGTGGTCAACATTTCCACCACACAAAAGCCAGAGCGGAGCAGCCGTAGCGAACGTGGCGAACGAGGAGAGCGTCGACGACAGATGCCACCGGGACCTTTCGGTCCTGGACCCAATCCCTTTGGTGGGGGTGAAGAGTTCGAAGAGTTTTTCCGCCGTTTCTTCGGTGATCGTCCGCCCAGCCCGCAACGTAGCCTCGGCTCGGGTTTCTTGATTAGTGAAGACGGCTACATTATCACCAACAATCACGTGGCTGGCGAAAGTGGCGCAAAAATAACTGTCCGCTTATCAGACAAAGAGGAATACGAAGCGAAAGTGATCGGCAATGATGAAAAGACCGATCTGGCACTGATTAAAATCAACGTCAAGCATAACCTGCCAACAGTTCCCCTCGGAAAGTCTGCAGATTTGCAAGTCGGGGACTGGGTGATCGCCATTGGCAATCCCTTCGGCTTAGAACAAACAGTGACAGCAGGTATCGTCAGCGCCAAGGGGCGTGTGATTAATGCGGGTCCCTATGACGACTTTATCCAAACCGACGCGTCGATTAACCCAGGCAACTCCGGTGGACCCCTGATTAACCTCAGAGGCGAAGTCATTGGCATCAACACCGCCATCTTTAGCCAGGGGGGCGGAAACATTGGGATCGGCTTTGCAATTCCGGTTGATCAGGCAAAATCAATCGTGAACCAGCTCAAAGACAAAGGCAAAGTGACCCGTGGCTGGTTAGGTGTCGCTATCCAGTCTGTCACTCCAGAACTGGCGAAGTCCTTCGGCTTAAAGGAGCCGATAGGCGCGCTAGTGGCAGAAGTGACCTCTGGTGGACCAGCGGAAAAAGCTGGACTGCAGCGCGGAGATGTCATCACTACTTTCAATGGCACCACGGTCAAGGACTCGCATGAACTTCCTGCCCTTGTCGCTCGCACTCCAGTAGGAGACAAAGCTGAAGTCGTGATTTTGCGTAACGGTAAAGAGCAAAACTATTCGGTCAAGCTCGGTGAACTCACTGACCAACAAGCCAAAGCCGACCAACGTGGCGGAGAAAGTGAAAACACGTGGGGAATGACGGTGGCGAATCTCTCGTCTGATGCGGCGCGCCGCTTTCAGATCGAGAAAGCGCAAAAAGGAGTCGTCGTCACCGAGGTTGCGCCTGACAGTCCAGCCGCCGCCAGCAATATCCAGCCGGGTGATATTGTTGAAGAAGTGAACCGTCAACCAGTGCGTTCGGTTGAGGAATTTGAAAAGGCCGTCACTGCCGCCAAGGAAAAAGAAACATTACTGATGCTTGTCCGCCGCGGCAACGCAAGCACGTTCTTTGCTCTCCGTAAGCAAGAGTAAACCCGTAAAGACGCTCTTAGCTAAGGTGATTTCCGAAAAAGGGGGTCCCTGAGATGTCGATGTTCTGCCGATAATGGCAGGCACAGCCTGCCCGACCCAGAACCGGCAATGACACGTAGGGCGGGCTGTGCCCGCCACCAGAGACTGCGGGATATTTTTTCCAAGAAATCGCCTAAGAGAGTTTCCGCAGATCCTACAAAAGGGCATACCGTTGGTATGCCCTTTTTTTTGCGTTTTTCTCCCTAGAAAGTGAATAAATCCACCAGCGCTACTGTCTATATACCTACCGATCGGGGTTTCGCTGGCCACCCCCGAAATTCTTCTGTTGTGGGGAGGAAGGGGATGAAAAGCACGAATATGGCAGTACAACAATCTCCACTAATGACAGGCCCTCTTGGCGACGGACAGGCGAATCTTCAACCTGATATTATTTTAGCCTGCCAGGTCCGCCCACGGAACAATTTTCTCCATCGTAGCGAATGGCTACTGATGTGGGCACTATTGACTGACGCCTTACACGTCTTAGCTGCCTACCATCCTGGCAAGAAACGACGCAATGCCAAAGAACGCCGGCAATGGGAAGCAGACCGAACCTGGGTTCGCGACGTTAGTGAAGCTCCGTTCTCTTTTGTCTATGTGTGTGATCACCTCGGGCTCGACCGTGACGCCCTGCGAACTCATGTTGAGCGGCTTATTGCCGGAGAAGAAGTGCCGGGCCAAAGTCAATTGCAGTTGGATTGAAACGTGGCGTTCGGCTGTCAGCCTCAATAGTCGTCAGTCGTCAGTTATCAGTCTTCAGCAAGCACAGACTTGCAAAAAACTGATAACTGATAACTGAACACCTTTCTCCCGTTCCTACACCTCAGCCTTAAACGAATCCGAAACCCCATTCGCATACGACACTCGCTTGGGCGCCACACGTATCATCCGTAGCGCATCATACGTAAAGAACGGCGCTTCAAAAGGATTCTTTTTTAAGAATACGCCTTTTGAGGTTTCCCACTCAGGACTTCCCTTGGGTACCTCACGAGCGATTCCTTCGATCCACGCACGAATGATCTGCAGCGTGGTGATATCCCCTTTATCGCGATTATCGATATGCAGGGTAACCTGAGGGCGCATTTTCAGATTTTGAAACTTCGGGGCAGATTCCAACATAATCAAGATCATCTCGAACTCTGGCGTCTCGGCAAACGCTTGCACCGTCGTCGTCGGCCACTCCTCACCCAGTGTCGACACCACAGCGACATGTTGTTGAGCAAGGAGTGCGAATAACTTCTGCTTTTGCGTTGCGTCCATCGGAAGTACCTCCACGTAAAGTCCATCACAGATGCCGCTCCACAATGCGAGGGTCAAGGGGGATTACTCCTTTATCGCAGTAAATTTGCGGCTTGAGGCGTGGACGTCATTCCCGCGAAGGCGGGAATCCAGGAGCATACGGCACAGACCTGTGGTGATACTTTCTGGATTCCGGGTCTCGCGTTGCTCGCCCGGAATGACGCTTCCACCTTCACTCCTTAGAATCAATGCAATGGTCTATTACTCAGAAGTCGGAAGTCAGGAGTCAGTTGGTTTTTCTCGGCTGCTAGCTGAGAGCTGACCGCTGAAAGCTTCTCGGTCAACTTGACGCCCATCATTCTCTCATAGTAATTGCAGAGTATCTGTGTTGGGAGGTGGGGCATGATGCTCTTGGAAGTATTGCGGGCGCTGACCCAGGATATTTATGACAAACTTGGCAGCGGCTTTGATGAGGTGGTGTATCAGAAAGCTTTTGAAGTCGGGCTCAGGTTGCGGCGGGTGCCCTATGAGGCGCAACGAATCGTCCCAGTTTTTTACGAAGGATTCTATATCGGTGAAGGCAAACCAGACCTCATCGTCGGTGAGGTTCCAGAACGAGTCGTAATCGAACTCAAAGCCGTCGAAAGCGTTGGCCATAAAGAACGCGCACAGATAGAAAATTATCTTCGTGTCCTGGATATCACAGTTGGTTTGTTGATCAATTTTCCTCAGCCGACAAAAGCGAAAGCCGCGAAAGATGATGTCGAGTTTATTGAAGTGGGGAAGGAAAAGAGCCAGTAGCAACAAAGCTATGCTATAGGCTTGAGGCTGTAGGCGATAAGGAAGAAGAGAAGAATTCTCCTTCCTACTCCCCATGCTGACAACTGATCACTGATAACCAAAAAAAGGAGAACCGTATGGCAGATCTCGAATCACGGATGAATGCGCTAGAAGCACGAGTTCAAGAGTTGCAGGATCGCAATGAAATCCAAGAACTGCGCTTTCGGTATCACATTGCGGTCAACGAGAAGAAGCCAGAGATGATTCCTGACCTCTTCGCTGAAAATGGCGGAATCGATTTTGCGCATCTCGGCAAAGCCCAAGGCAAGAGCGAAGTTTCCGCATTTTATCGTCAGGCGCTCTCAGACCTCGTCCCGTTTGTGAAACAATTCATTCATAACCATGTCATCACAATTAGTGGGAATACCGGCACCGGCATCAGCTATCTTGAAGCCAAGCCGATCTTCAATGGCGAGAGCTTTTTGGTGGCGGCGAAGTTTGAAGATGACTATGTCCGTGAGAATGGCAAATGGAAATTCCGCAAGATGACGCTCATCCCCTATTTCATGGTTCCGCTGAAAGAAGGCTGGCACGGACCGAATAAGATCCAGATGGTGCGGAAGTAGGAGATAGTCGATTGGCACCGCTTTACGCCAGCTGACTTCGAGTACGATTTCGAGCGTGATGAACTTGCTGCCCATCGTATTTCTTTCGAAGAAGCCGTAGATTGTTTTTTCGCTGACTTTGAAATTCGTCGGAATAAACCCTACCGAGATAGATATCAGCTTCTCGGAAAGACTATCGGTGGGCGCAAACTTAAAATCATTTTCCAGTTGAAGCCGGGTGATGTCGTCCCTGTTATCACGGGATGTGACATATGGAGACGTTACGAAAAAAAGTCAGTTGTCTGAAGAAGAAATCGATGCGCTCGTTATCGCTCAAGCAGACGATGATTCCGCTTGGTCCCCACCGGAGATTGTTCGCAAGAAAAAACCGGCAACGGTTTCCCTCTCTACTTCGCTTGCAAAGCGAGCCGCGTTCTTTGCTCGACTCCATCGTGAGCAAGACGTAGGAAGGTGGCTCAACAGGATTATTCAAGAACGTCTCGACTTAGAAGAAGCGGCCTTTAGTGGGTTGAAACGGGAACTTGCTTCAAGAGCAAGCGAATAGCCTGGCTCCCACGGCCCGTGCCGTATGCTCCTGGATTCCCGCCTTCGCGGGAATGACGTCCACACCCTAGTCCCGTGTCTCATAACTTCGTGAGCAGTTGTAGGGCGTGCGAAGCGCGCCAACTGACTGGCGCGTGGTCCGCGCCCTACGATTTCACCGCGAATGAACTTGCGAGACATGGTACTAGAGACTGCGGGATATTTTTTCCAAGAAATCGCCTTAAGAGGTGATGCGAGATGTTGCACAGAGTATATGGCGGTACCAGGGAAACGGCAAAGCTTGAAAAGGCAGCAATAAGCAAGAGGTTCGGGGCTTATTAGTAGAAACAAAAGGAGAGCGCCACGGCCTGGCGTGGCGCTCCGATCTCACAGCACGCAGGTGTCCTGGACTATCTTCCAGGAGCCCTGCGCCCGTTGTGGACACTATTGATAGAAGCGTGTGTACATGCGCTGCTGCACGTAGGTGAACTTCGGCGTCAGCGGTGGCAAATTTTGTACTTGCTCAAAGCGAGCGTCATAACTCCAGTTACGCGTCGGTGGATTGTAGCGGTCGTAACTATCGCCATTGCAGCACCAGATGCCGTTGACACGACGGGGGGTTCCGAGACTGACGAAGGAGCCCAGGTAGTTGAGTGTTCTACCATTCCAGTCTTCGTGCATGCGCGGATAGTTCTGCAGTCCGCCACCATACTGATTTGAACCACCGCCTGCGACGGTGTTATCGACCCCACTAATGAAAGCGGCATTGACCTGCAGTGAAGTTGCTCCACTAAAGGAGCCACAGGCAAGGCCGCCTCCACACGGTGCAGGGCCATCTGTCGCAAGAACGTCACGTGCGTTGCTTGACAGTGTTCGTGAACTCTTGTGGTCGTTCCTGTATGTTGCCGCGCCAATAATCGCTGGAGTCTCCCAGGCCTGAGAGAGCACATTGATAGAATCAGAGAGGACCGCCGCTGGAGCCCAATCGCGAGAATTGTAGTTCCCCTGGACGTACACGGCTTGATCGCTAACAATAGTCAGCCCAGTCGGGTCAGTTGCACTTGGCGAAAAAGCAACGTTTGTCGTATTGAGGTCAGCCGAATCAAAAACCCGGACGCCATAATTATTGGAAGTAGAGTTCGAGTTTGGTCCCTGCACCGACAGATGGAAAATCAGACCGCCATCGGTCGTATCATTTGAGACGAACAATACGCCACTGTTCGCCCCATTCCAGTCAATCAACGCGCGGATATTGACATTCAACAGATACATCCATTTGTTTTCGCGCTTATTGAGGAACCCGCCACGGCGATAATCCGTGTCTCGGAACCACGAAGAAGTAGGAATAGTAGTGTGTGGCCAAGGACAATCGTCAGGCGCCCACCAAGGTCGAGCACTAGCTGGGGCACTAGGGTTACTGATTGGGCAGACATCATCGTTTCTATCGCTGTTTGTCACGCCTCCTGCCCGGTTGTAGTCGACAATACCATCACCGTTTGTATCTTCTCCCGCGCGTCGATAAACGCGATCGTTTGAACTCAAGAAATTTGGATTGTAACTCGTTCGAAAATTAGGGTTTGAGGTGTCAGTCGGCACGTCGTTATAAAAGATCGATCCCCGGCGTTCGCACATGAAACGCCAGAGGGCTCGCGTCTTGGTGGTATTCTGCGATCCATCAGCATTCTGCACCTCGATTGGGTAGAGAGCAGGGCTTGTCGCGGCCGCCGGAATAAATGAATTGCCTGGGCATAGGTCTGCAGCTCCAAACGAAATGGTCGTCGGTGATTGATCGAGCCGCAGAACGATGCGCAGGTCAGCGCGATCCCAGTAAAGGTTGCCAGTGCCACGATCGATGATCCCTGGCGCGGGAATCTCAATCGAAGTGACTTGGTCAGCAACCGCTCCTTGATAGTTCGCGATGGTCGACGCCGAAATGTACCCACTGCCAGGGCAACTCAGGGGTAACGGTGGTCCATCAAGCAGGTTGTCATGATCGGCATCGATCAATGGCGTAATTTGTACTGATCCAGAGCACGCACCAGTCTCCTTGCGCTTCCGATAGATCCGCCCACCGGCAGAAACTTGTACCGTTGTTATACTAGGTGGTTGATCGCGAATCGTCGTTGTCCCTCCACCGGGAGCAAGATACATATCGCTATTGGTATGAACACGCCCAGCTCCAGTCATATCTAGTGCCGGTTGAATCTCCAAGTCGCCGCTGAAAAAGGCCAGAAACTGAAAAATGGGAATGTGATTGACCGTAAACTCACCACCAAGTTCCGCTTCCTTGTCTCCCTGTCCATTGAGCGAAGTCGAGCGGACACGATAGACATAGGGTATCGTGTTCAATCCGGCGAACCTCTCTCCTGGGGGAATCCTGGTGAAGCAGTCCTCGTTGTTCGTGCCTGGGGGACAAGGATTAAACTCTACGACTGGAGAAAGCTGGTAGTTGACCGTACGGGTATTGAACGACGTGGTTCGCAGGCTAAAATCCGAACCCGTTGGTAACTGGTAGTTAGAAAACATATTGCCGAATTCCGCCATGCCTTTGTTCAGACCGGCTTCGGCGGCGTAGAACGCGGTACGATCCTGTCCGGCTGCACCACGAAGGATGGTATCGGATCGCACCATGATAGCGTAGCTGCTCGCCAGAGCCGCCATCAGCCCCATGAGCATCAGCGCCATAACAAGGACAATCCCGCGCTGATCAGTTCGTAGTTTCTGCAGTTGACTTCTCATAGCATCTCCTCACAGAAGGTTACGTGGTTTCACGCGAATCGAGTCGGCTGGCGTCGTGTACACCGTTTGCCCCTCGCGGTTCTTCTTGCGTGAGGCAATCTTCGGCGCAATCGACACCTCACGTACAGTCCGCCACGCCGGGTCAGTCGTTGGGTGGGCGAGCACGGTACATACGCCCACCGAGGTACATGGCATCCCACTGTATGTCACATTGAACTCCGTCACCCCGTCGACGAGCGGCTGGGCCGTACCACCATCAATGCGGACGGTTAACACCTGTCGTCCACTCCAGGTCTGGATCTGATAGATGCGTTCGTCGACGGGATAGATGCGCGAATTCTGCGGTTTAGGAAACAAGAGGCCTGGACTGATGGTAACCGAGGTCGCAGTCATGCTCGTGATGGAATACACCTCAGATGCGCCAGTGACTGCAGAAGCGACAAGCAGCTGCTTGGCATCGCCGAAGGCTGCGGTACTATCAACCAGGAGCGTCGATGCACCAGTCGCCGCGCCACCTGCCGGAGTAATTTGTGCCCTCACGCAGGCACCCGTCGTTGGGCTGGTTCGACCAATGCGTAGTGTCAAACTGTCAGTGAGGCCAGCGTTAGGCATGGGCAAGAATTAAGTTACCGATTAAGAGCGAGGAAGAAGCGTATAGTTCCAATCGCCATGAAACTTACCGGGTTTGATATTGAGCGCTTGAAACTCATCGTCGGAGACCTGTAGG
>VGTJ01000145.1 GCA_016874775.1 Deltaproteobacteria bacterium | reverse complement strand
CCTTCCTGCCCCAGCGGACCTTCCTGGGAGGAGAACCTATGGGGTGCGTGACGGGCCTGCACGCCGGATCGCTCCGAAGCTTTTCGGGTCGCACGGCCAGCGGCCGTGGTTTCAGCTAGGAATGAAATTGGTCGCCGCGCTCAATTGCCACGATACCCCGCCTGGCAAAGCATTAGTGTCGGTAAGGCGTATTGATGGGGCGCTTGATACAATGTGGAAATCATCCACAGGGGTTGTCGTTCCAATCCCAACATTGCCGTCACTGCGATCGATAAAGACTTTTCCGCTCGCAAGCGACATATCCCCGTTGGCATCGACGACGATACTGTTGAGATTGTTAGCTGAACCGCGGAGGTCAATCACGCTACGGATGCCACCCTGCCGATCAACTAACTCCCAGCTGGCTACTGCGCCACCGCCAGTGGTGTATAATGAGGCCCGCCACTCGATACTATTGGCACTGCCCACCAATTCGGCATCAAAGAGGACACTAGGAACTGTCCCACTGGCCGTGAGATCGGCCGCGTGGGCTGACGGTGTCAGCCAGTCGAAGAATGCCTGCCCAAGTTGAGTCAGGTTGTGACGCACCGTCGCACCCGTGGGCAGCTCTACCCCTGCAGACGGCTCCTCTGCCGGTAGCGTAATCACCCCACTCTGCACGGTAAACCCACCCCACACCCGGTCACTACGGCGTCCAGCCTGTTCGCCCTTCTCTGTCGACGATGACGCGGTCCCGCCAGTCGGCTCCTGCCACGTCACCCACACTTCATAACGATAGTAGCCGTCTACTTTCGCCGTATGCGGTAACCATTGCACTGGCTCGCCCTTCGTATGGGTGTCTACTACGAAGTGATCGGCCGGATCAACGATCTTCACCGTCATTGCCACCACGTGCGGCACCTTGCCTGGCTCGATATGCACCAGACTCGGTGTGATCCGCACGAGCGCTGGGGGTTCTGTCGTTTGGCTCCAGCTCCGTGCAGGCAGACTGAAAAACACTGCACTCACTGTGATCAACATCGCTACCTGGCTACCAAGACTCTGTCGCATAATTTGTCCTTTCTTTATGTTGCGTGAATCTGTTATCGAAGCGTGTCGGGACGTTTACAGCGGTTTGCCTTTGCTTGACGAGAGGCGGAAGGTAGGCCGGAATAAGCGAAGCGTTTCCGGCTTCATGCGTGCCGGGAACGGCCTGTGGCCTTATCCCGGCCTACGTCCATACGTCTGCTCATTCAATTGAAACCGCTGTCGCTTGCTGTTCCAGCGCATCGAGCCGACGGCGTAACTCACCAATGGTTTGCTCCTGCTGCTGATTAACTTGTTCCTGACACTGGTTGAGTGCCGCTTGCGCTTGAATGGTCTGCTCTTGCTGAATCGTATACAGCGTCAGCTCTTCGATCTTCTTGAGTAACTGCATCTGCATCTCACTCAAGTTCACTCCCTGTTGCTTGATGGCTGCTGCTGAGGGAATCTCCGGTAAATGCTGTTCTTGTTTGATGTACGCCGCTACCTCAGAGAGCGGGCGCAGCTTATAGTCGGCCGCAAACACATAGTCCGGCACGTTGAGTTGGGTGCCGTTGGAGATGAAGACGCCATCCGCGCGGATGTTGCCTTGCACATGGAGTTTGGCGAGTGGAGCCGTCCCCGGATTCCCAGGACTAGCGCCGAACTGACCGATACCGACATTGCCGAGATTATCAATGATCATGCGTTGGGTATTGCCGGTGGCGAAACGCAGGGAGGGATTGGGCGCAGTCGCCCCGGCTGCAGGGCGGACATTGAAGAAGCCTGAACCCAAACCAAACGAAGCACCAGAATAGCCGAAGTTGAAGGCGTTGCCATTGGCAGAGGGATCAAGCCCGATCGCATTGAAAACATCGGCAGTCGGAGCCCCAAAGATATGCAGATTCCCGCCTGGGGTCGCCGTCCCAATCCCCACCTGACCAATTAGGGTGTTCGGGTCTTTGTTCACGACCAACGTGTTCGTGGGAACCCCTGGTAATATCCTGAGTGGATTCGTCCCATTTGAAATATCGTCGACATGGAAATTTGAGTCCACACGTAAGCGCCATTCACCTTTGCCGGGTGGAGCACTAATATCGAGGAAACGCAAGCTAGGAGTGACAGAGTCAATTTCGATATCGCTAACAGGAGTTGTCGTGCCAATCCCAACATTGCCATTATTGCGATTGATAAAGACTCTTCCGTTCGCCAACGACATATTGCCGATGGCATCGACCACCATACTCTTGTCGGCATTGTTCAACGCCGAGGTGAAATCAAGCACGGTGGAGGTATTCTTGAGGTCACTTAACTGCCAGCGTTGCGTATTGATATTGGGCGAATTGGTCACAATCTGCCACTCGATTCCAGCCAGATCGGTATCGTCAAAGCTGATAATGGGAAAAAGACTCGACGCAGTGAGATCCGCCGCCTGCGCTGAGGGTACCAGTCCTCCAATTACGCCCACGGTCGCAATCGTGAGACACCGTGCGAAGTTCCATAAACGTCGATAGGCCATTGGCCGTGTTCCTCCTTCTGTTCTTTCCCGCTGCCAAAGCACACAGCGTGTACTCTATAGGCGTAACAAAAGGTGGAACAATTGTTCCTATTGGCAAAAAATCGCGGAGCAAAGGGAAATGTTAGCGTGCCCAGGTGATAGGAACGCGTGGGTCGGGCACGTAGGCACAGAAAGTGCCAGTCTTGATGGTATGACGGAGATGGTCTGCGAGTGAGGGATGGTGAGGGTGAATTTTGCTGATCACTTCTTTGATTGCGCGGGTCACATTGATTCGTGCCCGCTCTATCGGTGAGTTGGATTGACGATCACGGTGGTACAAACCAACCGCTCGTCCCAGTTCTTGAGAAAGCAGCTCCTGTTCGCGGCGGAGGAGCGTCACACGACCAAGGTCGTGATGCTGCTCGGCTTCACCAAGTTCCCCTTGCAGTTCACGCAGACGCTGGCGGTAGTTCACTTTCGCTGTCTCATCGAGTGAGGAATCACCCTCGACGAGCGGAACGTGGTCTTTACCAGACCGTACGGTAACCAACTCCAGGGCGAGAAATTCCTGGCTAGGGTGACTGAGCAGTTGCGCAAGAAAACGCACCCCACGCGTGTTCTTTACCCGACATACTGTCCCCTGATAGCCAAACGACCAGAATTCTCCTTCTTGACGCAAAAATGAGGCATCCCTGTGAACTGAGCTGCTCGTCACAGCCGCGGTGGCTTGCGCGGAGTTTTGCACGGTTTCCGATGGTGTCAGCGGATCACTGCTAGAGACTCGTTGTTGTTGCCGGACAATCTTGTCTATCAAGTCATGCATCTCCAACTCCTCAGCCATACGAGCGGCCTCGTCGAGGAGTGCGAGCGCACGAGGTTGTCCTTCTTGTTGCCCCCAATCTAATAGCATGCGCGCATATTCACACTGCGTGAGAGCAACAAGCGGTCGAGCACCAAGATGCGTGTTCATCTGCAATGCTGCGGCAAAATGCGCTTGCGCCGCGTCCCACTGCCCAAGGGTCGCCGCCAGTAACCCTAACGAACGAGCCACCGACCCTTGTTGGACTGCGCCGGGCCCAACCACGATGCAACGCCCAGCGTACGGCAGTAGGAGTTGATACAGCGCGGCAGCATGAGGTTGGTCACCTAATGTTGCACACGCATCGGCGAGCATGCCGAGTGCGATCAACCAGTCGGTATTCTTCGGGATCACAGCAAATTCGTTCTGCGCGAGGAAGTCCAGCTCCCGCCGCGCATCTTCGACTCGCCCACGGTCCGCATACAAGACCGTGAGGACACACCGCCAGGCTGGGATGGCCGTGAACTGCTGCGCTAAATCTAGCGTCGGCGCTTCGAGATCAATGCGCTCGCGTCCATTACGGAAACTGAGGATCTGGGCAATCAAACACTGCTGCGCATCTGTCGGTCGTACCCGTTGACCAATGGCATAGGCTTGCTGCGCGAGTTGTTCGGCTTCACTGAGGTGTCCAACCAGCCCCGCTCGCAGTGCGCGCCACAACCCTAAAAACCACAGGTACAGTGGTTGTCGCAATACTTCTGCGTGGGTAGTGTAGCGAATCAGTTCGCGATCGACCTGGTCGATATCTCCGACCTCTAGCAGGTCAACGATCCGCCACACGAGGCTACGCACAATGAGTTCGCGATCTCCTGTTGCTTCAGCAATAGACACCAGTTCCGCCGTCACTGCCAAGCGATCATCGAGGTATTCTGGCCCCCACAGTGCGATGTAACGGGCATGGAGCGCACGAACGAGAATGGCAGCGTCTTTACCGCGACGCGCAAGAGTCACTGCTTGTGCACTAAGGGCGTGACGCTGGTCATGATCCTGCGCCCAGTAGAGCTCGATGGCCAGGCGCGCAAGCACTTGTGCCCGTAAAGCGATGGCTCTTTGCGGAAGGAGTTTCAATGCATCCTGTAAGAGCGAGACCACGGCGGGGTCGACACTCCCGGCAGCGGTACCGGTAAAACCCGAGGGCATACCAATCGCCACACGTGCGAGGAGCGAGGCAGCCGCACGTGGGTTGCGGGAGTACTGCTGCCTCGCTTGCAGTGCCGCCTGTTGTAACGTCACCCGTGCCCGCTCCGGCTCGCCAGCTCGTTGTTGCGCTTCGCCCATTGCCAACAGTAACTCTCCACGTAGCATCGTATGACGCGACTGCAGATCAACCGCTTGCAGCGCCTGTTGGTAATAATTCACTGCAGCCTCGTAGGCATAGACTGCCATCGCACGCTCACCGGCCTGTTGCGCGTAGGCAATCGCTTTTCGCACCTGTGTTCCAACATGGGCTGCGGCTAAGAAGTGGTGAGCGAGCGCTGCGAGATGTGGCGTGGTATCAGCGCGTACTTGGTGCTCGATAATCGCTCCGACCTGACCGTGCACGTGGCGCCGCTGCACCGGGGGCAATGATTCATAGAAGGTTTCTCGCATCAACGGATGGGAAAAGCGGAACAGTCCGAGGTGATGCGGCACGGTGTCGAGCACTCCAGCAACGATCGCTTCATCCAATGTGTGCCGCAAAGCTGAGAGTGCAAGCGGAGGAGTCGCTTGTCGCAACAGCATCTGTAACACTTTCAGATGAAATTCTCGTCCAATGACAGAAGCGAGGGTCAGACTTCGCATGCAGTTCTTCGATAAGCGGCGAAACTGCACGCGTAGGACCTCACGGACTCGCTGTGGGAGCGGCAATGGAGTCAGAACCACATCTGTCTGCTCGGTGAACGTGCCGTCCTCCAGAAGAGTCTGCACCATTTCATGGATAAAGAATGGATTCCCCTCGGTCTGCTGATACACTGCGGTGACCCCGCTTCTCGCGAGTGGCGTTCCCACGTATGCTTCAACCAGAGCAGACACGTCACTCTGTGAGAGCCCCGCTAATGGGATGCGTTGGCTGTGTGGAACGCGTGCCAGTTCCGCCAACGTGGCGCTGAGCGGGTGGTCTGCTTCAATCCCCGCCTCGCGATACGTACCAAGCAGAAAGACCGGTACGCGAGGTAGCGCACGGGCAACCCATTGCAAGAGGAGCAACGAAGAGGCATCAGCCCATTGTAAATCATCGAGAATGAGGACAACGGGCCGAGCCATAGCACTTTGCGTGAGCATCTCGGTAAAACTGTCAAAGAAAGGGCCTCGCGCATCCTCAGAGAAGGGATGCACCTCAGCCGGGTGTGGAGGAAAGTGCTTGTGGAGTTCAGGAAGAATGCGAACGATTTCCGTTGCGCGTTCTCCTCCATGCGCTGAAGCCGAAGAAGTCCGTTGATGCGGAGGAAGTGTCGCTCGGACGATTTGCACCCACGGCCAAAAGGGAGGCGTCCCTTCGCTCTCTGAACACTGGCCGATCAAGACTGAGGCATTGCGACTGCGTGCATAAGTGGCAAATTCGTTCGCGACCCGCGTTTTGCCAATGCCAGCCTCTCCGACCAACAGGGCAATACGACCATTGCCAGCGGTCGCCTCATGAAAACACGACTGTAGCCACTCCATCTCTCGTGCTCGCCCAACAAACACGTCCGCTGGTGTCCCCAATACGTTGGCCGTATCAAGGGACGAAGGCCCATGACTCATGTTTCTGTCACCCCCAAGACCCAGAGGGGTGAGTTTATCACTTTTTATGACTCTGTGGCCAGAGTGGGCGGGACAGCCTGCCTGAATGCAGCACTCAAGAGGTAGGCATGAATTTCGCTGAATTGAGGCGCCTCTTGACCGGTCTGATCCGCAAACACCAGGTCTTCAACGATCTGCCCCTGTCGCTCGATATTGCCGTGGAAGAACTGGAGAAACATTCGTGTAGGATTCGACTCCTCACGATTATACGCGTAGGGATCGCGACCACATTGATCCCCCAGTTGTAACCATGCGCCCTTCAGAGTTACCCACACACCACGTTGGCGCTGCCAGACATGCGTCGCCTCATGTGCAAGGGTTGCCGCGGCCCACGGGTTCATGAGATCAACCGCTGCGATGGTATCGCGATCAGCAAAACATGGTCGAGGTAACCGAATGTGACTTCCTCGGATGGAGTAGGCACGGCGGCCACGCGTGGCAGCGACACGAATAGTGTCGGTGTCTAGTGACTCACCAAAATAGCGAGCGAGGAAATCTATCTCTGCCTGTACTAATCGCCGCGGCATGCTACGTTCGCTGTGTCTCCATACTTAGGTTGACTGCGTGCGATCCAGGTTTGTCGCGGCGGAGATCTCCCGATGCGCCTCATCGGCACGAGAGCCGTCGGCGTCATCATCCACATAGGGAAAATTGTCATTGGTGTCGTCAGCAATCCCTAAAGCCAGCATGGTGTCCTCGTCACCTTCACTCGGTTGAGATTCTCCGCCGTCGTCTGGAACAGGGACGGTCAGAGTCACATCTTGAGGTGGTGGTCCTTCAACTTCAAGCGGAGCACTATTTTCCACACCATGCTTAGGTTCCGCACCCTGCGGATCGGTAGCGTGTTGAGCGGACCAGACGGGCTCTCGCGGCTCTTCTGTCACAGCCGTGGTCACCGTGGTTGGATCGGTCGGGACGTGACTGGCAGCAACGCCAAGGAGCGGGGCTTCCGTACTCTTCGCGACCTTTGCGGTGCTCTTTCGATTCGTCTTTCCAGCCGATGTGCGCCCCGGTGTCCCCTTCTTACTGCGTTTTTTGGTGTCGACTACCGTCACGGGTTCTTCTTGTACACTGGGTTGACGATAATAGGCACGATAGCGGCGACCATATTCCGCATACTCTCGGCTGTGCGCATCGACCTTGTTTAACACGACCCCCAACACTTTGGCACGAGCACGGTCGAGACGAGCGACGGCCTCTTGTACAACTTTATAATGCGTCGTCTGACCGTTCACCACCACCATCACTCCATCAACTCGGGAGGAAAGCAGCAGTGCGTCGCTGACAAGACCAAGCGGAGGAGAGTCGATCACGATGTAATCATAGAGGTTGCTGAGGAAGGAAATCGCTGCGTGCATTTTTTTCGCGCCCAGCAGCTCCGCTGGATTTGGAGGACACGCACCACCACTCACAAAGAAGAGGCGATCAACGCGTGTGGTTTGTATCACTTCTGCAAGATCACATTGACCAGTGAGAAACTCAGTGAGTCCCAGCCCCTTGGCCATCTTCAAGACCGCATGACAGTGAGGATGACGAAGGTCAGCATCGATCAGCAGGACCCGCGCTCCCATTTGCGCAAGGGCAATCGCCGTATTCAACGCCGTCAACGTCTTTCCTTCTCCACTCATCGCACTCGTCACCAGCAGACTTCGTGGCGGTCCCGCTGAACGAGATAACAACAACTCCGCTCGTAAGTTGCGATATGCCTCTGGGATCAACGAAAGCGGATGATACCCAAGCAACAATTCTTTAGAGAACACACCAGGAAAGGTCTCGAACTGTGGTGGCACCGGCATTGACCCTTCTCTCCGCAGCACTTCACTCGAAAAGTCGGGCACTGCCCCCAAGCTTGCCAGTTTCAAATAACGCGAAACGTCAGCAGGCGTTCGCACGGTTGCATCACTGCGGCGTGACCAAACGAGAAGCCCTCCTCCAAGCAGCAAACCAGCCACGCCACCACCAAACAACAAGAAATGGGTACGTGATCTGGTAGGTTGTACGGGCGGAATGGCTTTATCAACTAACGTCACACTGGCAATCCGGCCTTGCTGGGATTGTCGTTGTTCTTGATTTTGCTGGAGATAGGCTTCGACGTGCAGATTGGCAAGCCGCGCTGCGAGTTGCGGGTTGGTCGCACGATACGCGACTTTTACGAGACGGGTCTCAGCAATAGGAAGGACCTCAAGGTTCGTCAGATACTCTTCGATGGCGCGAAGCTTGATGTCAGGAGGAGCGTCTATTGCATTCCCCATCCCTCGCGGTTGCGGCTGCGGGCTCTGATTACTATTCGCGGGTAATGACGAAGACGACAGCTTCTGTTCACGGAGGATGCGACTGACGAGGCTGTGGCTTTTCAGCAGTTCGTATTGGGTTTTGTCGTCATTCGCTCCGAGCCCAGAACTGCTCCGACCTGGCAGGTGTTCACTCCCTGAGAGGCTCCCCTGCTGGGTACCAATGAGCAAGGTTGCTTCTGCTCTGTACATCGGCACCTCCGTATATGCGAGATGAAGTGCCGCCAGTGCCAGACTCACCAAGAAGAGCACACTCAGCCAGATAGATTTCTTGCCTAACCGCCAGCGTCGCCACCAATGCTCACGCGTGACCTTTTCTCGTCGGGGTATCTGTGGAGTCGTCTCCACAGCAGGTATCTCTTTCCCAGAACGAAGATGTTGAGGACGGAGATGTGGAGAAAGCGGGCCTTTCACGATGTATACTCCCTTCGGATGACAGCGGAAGATCCTGTCGCCATATGACAGCTCCTATACAAAGAACGGGATACCGCTCAGGTTTCTCAGCATGCCACACCCTTCCCTTGTCCGTACGACTACCCACGTCTTCCGAGCTCCCAGGTGATAATTCGCGGGACACGCTAGGGCGACGTCAGCACAAGGTTGATAATGCCAATGCAGGGCGAGAAATTTTGACAATCCTGCAAAAGATAGAGGTGCCGGGGGGGGCAAAAAGGCCTATCAAAATGACAGAAGCTTCGAGGGATAGTGAATTCTTCGTCAGGTACCGTGCTTAGTGGCCAACCTCTTTGGGTGGGTGAACCGCATCTTCGTCTTCCGCTTGATCAAGAAGGAAACTAAGTTCGTGTAAGGCTTCGTTCACGTGATACGCCACCGCGAGCAGAGACCCATAGGCTTCCTCTTCGGGCTCGTGCAACTTCAGGTGGTCGTTGACAACCGAGAGGAGTTCACGCAGCTGCTCTTCTACGTTGCATAGATGGTCACATGAAGCCATGACGTCCTCCATTTCCTCTCCTCGCGATCCTTGATGGCGGACAATATTAGCCGACAACCGTACCACCGCCTAGAGGGCTCGAACCATACGCTAAAGACTGCAATACTGGCGTGGCGCGTCTTCCTCAAGGTGACGACGCGATACGGATCGCAACAATCACAGGAAGATCATGTTGATAGGTGCTGTACAGAAGAAGACGCTCTACCATCCACAAAAGGCGTCTCGCATGGAGGTTGCTGTGAAGAAACTACTCTGCGTCGTTTTTGCCTGTGGGGTCTTGTTTCGTGCCACCCTCTGCCCAGCGGTTGATACTGCTGCGTTGTTGGCGCAAGGACAACAGTACGAAAATGAGCAAAAGTGGAGTGAAGCCTTTTCTACCTACTCTGAACTCCTGAAGTACGAGCCGCAGCACGCAGAAGGCAATTATCGCCTCGGGCGGGTCAGCGAACGACTCGGATCAATCGATTCGGCTCTCAAGTCCTATCAGGCAGCTTTGCAGGCCAATCCTGGCATGGCCGAAGCCAAGCGGGCGCTTGCTGGATACTACATGAACCGGGGTGTCGGATTTCGACTGAACAAACAATCTGCTGAAGCGATACAAGCCCTACAGCAAGCCTTGACGTACGATCCTACTTCGGCAGGGACACATTTCGAATTGGGCCAAGAATATGAACAGCAGAGGCAACTCGACTCTGCTGTCACCTCCTATCAAGAAGCAATAAAACTCGATGCCAACCATAGCCAGGCGCATACGCGCCTCGCGAGCGTATATACCAACCAAGGGAAACATGACGACGCCGTACGAGAATACCAGGAAGTTCTGCGCCTGAACCCGGAAGATCCTGCAGGTCATCACGGCTTAGGTGTTGCCTACAGTGAGTTAGGCCAGCGCGAACAAGCCATTAGTTCGCTGAAACAGGCAATCCGCTTCTATTTGCGCGCCGGGCATCGCGACAAAGCGCAACCAGCCTATACGCTCCAGAAAAAACTCGAAGCCGAACTCTACGCCACCCCAACGGCAGGAAAAAAGAAATGAGGGGGCGCTGAATGCTGTTTTGACTGAACGCTGATCGCTGCGTGCCGGTGTTCCGTTTGCGAGGATCGTGGTGAGGACGGATGGATGAGTGTAGTGGCGCGGCGATCAGGAGGAAGTGGAGGTCAGGAGGAGAGCAGGTCAGGAGGAAGAACAGGTATAAGCAGCGCTATTTCACTCTCCGTTGCGCTGTCCCTCGCCGCGCTTGATACACATATCGGAGTCGCTCCAGAAACCTTGAGACGAAAAACCCGCGGGTTTTGTTAGTCACGGAATGTCTACCCGTATCACAGCGGAGGCCGCTCCCACGCATCTCTCGCCACTCCTGCAAGCAGCGAAGTCGCTATTCTGTTAGTCAGCTCCGCCAGCAGGGTTACCAGTGAGCATATAACATGGAGTGACAAAGGCGACGAAGCGCATCGGCTGCCGTCGCCCGGGCGCGTTTCAGTGCCAAAAGTGCCGGTAAGTGGTGCGGATGCGTAGCAACGTGAAGTGCCGCCTTGAGTGGTCGGACTTCGCCTTCGGGCGTTGTCAGTCCCTTGATCATGGGCAACCGCATATCAGATCCATCGAGAATGACACGCAGCGTCAAAAACGGCAGCCCGCGCGCGGCAGCAAAAGCCGCATGTACACCACTTTCCATTTCTACCGCAATCGCACCAGTTTCCTGGCCACGTTGAAGCTTCTCTTCCGGGGTGAACAGCACTTTGGGGCTGGTAAACAGCGGACCATCAGCAGCGGGCACCCCGACCGCTTGAGCAGCAGTACGTGCCTGAGCCAGTAACTGGGCATCAACCGGATACTGAGCCACATGGGTCTCTTCAGCGGGGTCTGCCATCGCCACATGCGGAGCCAGTACCAGTTGACCACACGACAGTCCAGGCACAAGTGCACCAGCACATCCGACTGACAGCACGGCCGAGAACGGAGTTGTGGCAAATCGGTCGACGGTGCGTTGTGTTCGGCGAGGGCCGATACCACCAGTCACCACCACCACTTCTGTCTTTCCAGCAACTCCACGCCAGACGCGCTCCTCCTCACGCCGCACTTGTTGCAGGACAGCGCGGACAGCAGCACTTTCCCAGGCAAGTGCCGTAAAAATTCCCACGGGAGCGCTCTTTGCTGTCATCTCCGTCTTCTCTCCGACTCAATGATCTCGCCACCCAATGCGTCTGCCAGTTATATACCGCCACGCAGAATCAACCGTCATCGCGCCATACAGCAAACCAGCCAGCGGTAACGTCCATATACGCACAGGAGGAAGTCCGAAAAATCGGATCGCTGGTCGATAGACGAATGCAGCGACCGCCCATGCACTCACCCCGCTCAGCATCAAGAAGAGTGGCGATGAAGAGGCGGTCATCATCCCTATATTCCCGGTTACGAAAAGCCATCCCATCATTCCCCACACTGCCAGAAATGGGGGGAGCAAAAACATCAACCCCATACCAACCACAGTGCCACCTAAGCGCAACCACGAATACCGCAGTTCAGTAAACGCAGTGCGGCGTACCATCACCCAAATTGTGTCGAGAGCATCATAGACACGTAGGCTTTCAACTTCCGTACGACTCAAAGCCAGTTGAATCGGCGCATCTGTTCCTTTGACAGCTCTGGCTAAACTCACATCATCAATGATGCGATCTTTGATACACGCAAAGCCACCTGCACGGCGAAGATCTGCCGTCTCCAGTAACACACAGCCTCCGGCGGCAGCAGCGAGCGTACTTTGTCGATCATTCACTTGGCGCATGGGATACAGCAAATTGAAAAAGAACACGAACGGGGGAATGAGCAACCGTTCCGCGGCTGAAAGGCAACGTAACCGAGCCATACGGCTATTGAGGGCAAGGTGGGAACGTTCACTTTCAGTCACCAGCCGTCGCAAGGAACATGGTGCATGGTGAATGTCAGCATCGGTCAGCAGAAAATACTTAGGTGGGAGAGCGTGCGATTGACCACTTAGTAAAGAGGAGCGGGGACTCTCCGTCGATCCGTCATCCGCAGTCTGCAGTCCACAATGCGCGGCACCTTGTTCTAATGCCCACACCTTCCCTACCCATCCTTGCGGTAACGGCGCACCGCCAATCGCCGTGAGGCGGTCGCTCGCTTGCACCTGCGCAGCAATCTGCTTTGCGACTACAGCAGTCCCATCATCCGAACGATCGTCGATGACAATCACATGAAATGGGCCAGGATAATCTTGGAGCAGCAACGCTGGGAGCGTACGTGGAAGTGAGTCACTTTCGTTGCGCGCAGGAACGAGAATCGTGACCTGCGGCCACTGTGGCGGTGGCGGCGGGATCGCGTCATCGTCTCCCACAGGTTGGAAATCCCACGGTCGCGCCGGATGCAGTGCAACACCAAGCCAGCTCAAGAGTGAAAGAACGCCGAGGAAAGCTAAGACACTCACCCGCTGCTCCCACTATCCATCCGCTACTGCGTTACGTAGCCGTTGTCGATGAACCACACCACAGCTTTACGCAGCGCTTCGCGCACTGGCGTTTGCGGCAACCCCAGGTCATGAATGGCTTTCGTGGCATCAAAGAACATTTTCTTTTTACTCAGCTTGACGCCGACCGGCGGCACTTGTGGTTCACGGCGAGGAATAAGACGAGCGAGCGTTGCATCAGCATAGGCAACCCCAAGCGCAAGCGCATAGGGTACGCGAAACTGCGGTGCGGGCAAGCGTGTCAACTCTGCCAATATTTCGAGAATCTGCTGCAACGTAAGGTTTTGGTTGCCAAGAATATACTTTTCGCCGACTCGACCTTTTTCCGCAGCCAGGAGGTGACCGGCGGCAACATCTTCGACATCAATCACGTTCAAACCGGTATCGATATAGCCGGGCATACGGCCGTTGAGAAAATCAACGATCACTTGACCAGTCGGAGTAGGCTTTAAGTCGGCAACACCGACAGGGGTGCTAGGATTCACAATAACGACCGGCAGTCCTTCCTGTGCATAGCGCAAAGCAACTTGTTCAGCGAGGAACTTACTGCGCTTGTAATGGCCAACCATGTCAGGAAGGGACACTGGAGTTTCCTCTGTCCCTGGGGTTCCGTCATTCGGAATGCCGAGCGTGGCGACGGAACTCGTGTAGACAACTTTCTCGACACTATTCTCACGCGCAGCGAGAAAGATATTCTCGGTCCCGGTCACGTTGCTAGCATACATCTCTGCCTTGTAACGAACCCACAACTTGTAGAGCGCGGCTACATGATACACCTGCGCACACCCCGCCGTCGCCCGCCGCACTGAGTCAAGGTCACACACATCGCCATGATAGATTTCGATCGGCAGGTCACGAATGTTCCTGCGGTCACTGTGGCGTCGCACCAGCACACGCACCTCGTGGCCTGCATTCACCAACGCGCGAGTCACCGCACCACCGACAAATCCTGTTGCACCAGTTACGAGAATACGCATTGAGCCCTTCCCCCTAAAGGCGGAACCCGAGAGTGTCAAGGGGGCGAGCAGAGACGACGCCTGAAGTCGATTCATGACATCGATCACATAGCGAGAGTGTAGCTCATTTGCCACAAAGATCGGGAGAGTAGAGACGGTGTTGCGACTTCCCCGGCGCGATAAGGAGTGACGACTGCAAACAAGTGGAGAGGCACAACGTGGCTTTCGTGCGACATGTGCCTGTTGAGAAACGCTTGCCTGTCGAACGCACGACTGATGAGGAAAGGAGAGTCTCACGATACCTCACCCCAGATACAGTAGTCACGAGATCGCTGAACGCGGACGCAAGCTCTTTGATGAGCAGCTCTGTGCGCAAGTGACGCCAGGGAACATTGGCAAGTTCTTGGTTATTGATATTGAGACGGGCGAGTACGAAATCGACAGCGAAGAATTGGCTGCTCTCAAACGAGGGCAAGCCAAACATCCCGAGGCCGCCCTCTATATGGTGCGCATTGGTTCCCGTACGGCCTATCAGCTCGGCGGCGCGGGACTGGAGCCCCGCTCATGATCACGGGGTATGTTGTGGCCGGACGCTACGCGACCATTCCTATTGTGGTACATGGCACGTAGGGACAGGATGAGACGCTTGAAGCAGTTATCGACACAGGCTTTACGGGGTTTCTTACCCTGCCGTGCCCCAGATTGCCAAACTGGGCTTTCCCTACCAAGGCTTGATTGATGCACAGTTGGGCAATGGCAGTGCAGCGGAGTTTGATATGTGCGCGGGCGCGGTGCTGTGGGAAGGGCAACTTCGGCACGGCATCGTGCTGGCGGTCGACGGCTCGCCGCTCCTCGGTATGGCCCACCTACGCGGTTCTCGTGTCTGCCTTGAGGTCATTGACGGCGGAGCGGTGACCATCGAACCGCTGCCGTGAATACAAAGAAACAGAGAGTGAGAATACGCACTGGCAAACCAGTTGCCCGTGGCACCCGGCGCCGATTATCTGGCACGGAGCGAGAAAGTCACTACCCATTCTCCATTCGCTGTTCTCTCAATACTGTCAACATCCGGCCCACTATCCCAGTCGTACCAGAAGATATTCTGACGAGTATGCTTGTCTTCAAGGCGACCAAGTCCGCTATAGATCACGTAAAGGGTATAGTGCTCTGCCAGTTCCCGCGGGAGTGGCGACACCATTTCTTTCCGAAGAAAGCCATCGTCCACCATCTTGAAGAGAAAGAATGCCAGGAGAGGTGCAGATACTGCACCGAGCGGGCATCTTGGCGGACGACCTCCCTCTCACTACAGTGCTCGGATGATCCCTGACGTCACAGCTTGTCCGCCACCCAGAACTCAGCGTGTTCTCGTATGGTCCAGGATGAACCGACCGATATCGTCGATGCCCTGTTGCGCTTCATGCATCCTGGCGGCAAAAATCTGAAACACATGGATTTGCCGATCATAGATTTTCAGCTCAACTGGAACACCTGCAGCCTTTGCCAACGCAGTCACGCGGCGAGCATCGTCCAGCAACGTCTCATGGCCGCCGACGGGCACAAAGAGTGGCGGTAATCCCGCGAAGTCCCCGTAGAGCGGCGCGGCCAGCGGATTGCGTACGTCGCCGGTTGGGAGATACAGCTTGGCACAGCCTGCCAGGGTCGCCTTGTGGCACATAGGCTCGACCGCATCCATGGACTGCATGGTCGCGCCGGTATGCTCCAAATCTACCCAGGGCGACATCGGCACGGCGCAAGCGGGCATTGCACCACCTTCCTGCTTGATGACGAAGAGAACCGCCAAGGTGAGGGCTCCGCCCGCGGAATCACCGGCAATGGCGACACGGTTGGCCTTGATCCCTCGCTCCAGCACCCAACGATAGGCACTGACGGCATCCTCCACCGCCGCAGGAAAGGGATGCTCTGGCGCCAGTCGATAGTCCACCGCCAGTACGCATGCCTTGGCGGCGCGGGAGAGGCGCTCACACATGTCACGATAGGAATCGACTGAACCGATCACATATCCCCCGCCATGCAGGTACACCACGGCACGATCTTCGTCAGCCTCCGGCGCGACGATCCATTCTCCCTTGAAGCCCGCCGTCTCAACCTTCTTTGATACAGCTCCGACCACCGACCTCGTGCCGTGGAATAGGCTTTCCCAGCCTGCTCGCATTTCCGCAATGGTGGTGTCCGCATTCCAGCTGTCAAAAATCGCCCGTACATGAGCTATCAGCTGATCAAGCTCTGAGGTAGCGGTCGATGGATTGATGTCGCGCGTCATTTATGTACTCCTCACAATTCACGAAAGGTTACGTACCAAATGCGAGCCCTCACGTAAACAACCGCATACGAGCAGCTCAAGTCGGGCAAGCATAAAGTTGTCGCGCTGGGATCGCTAGAAGAACTTCCAAAGACGTTAATCCAAGCCCGTATTGCCGGTGGACTGAGTCAAGAGGACTTGGCGACCACGCTGGGCCTTAAGCCACAACAGATACAACGCTATGAAGCCACGGAGTAACCGGTGAGCGATCGGCGTTGTTGACAGAGGCCAGCGAGAGCGAACTAGGGGGCATGCAGACCAAGCCGGATCAGGCATTGGTGCCAATAACAATTGGTGAATAAAAAAGCTGCGCTCAGCATA
>VGTJ01000144.1 GCA_016874775.1 Deltaproteobacteria bacterium | reverse complement strand
GTCGCCCGCGTTCATCCAGCTCTTCGACCAGACTTCGATACTTAGACCGAAGCCAGCACACAATGGTCTCGTCTCTCATCCCTGCTCTTGTGCAGAGGCTCTCCACTCCGGTCAATCACTATTGCGGTAAGTTGTTTCCTGCCACCGCCTAAGTAGCCCCGCAGAAATAGTTCTATGGTTAGAGCTATGGTTGGTACCTGTTCGTTTTCGGTTCAGTCGCTGAACAATGTCGTGATAGGCGAGGCCGCGAATCGGCCAACGCTTGAGGTCTACCTGGGGCGGTTGGTCGACGACGACTTCCCGAGTCGCGCGATCAAAGCGGAGGTGGACGACTTGGTGCCGATACGCCTGGCCCACGCAATACTTGTGATGCCCCAAGGTGACATAGCCCGCACTACTCACCGTCCGTTGCCAGTGCAAGAGCGTCAGTATGTGAACTGCACGGCGAGTCCGGGGACGACGGGACGGGCAACGGGCTCGTGTACGTTTCAGATGCGGCAGCGGGGCACGTTTGAGTTCCGCTTTTTCCCCAACAATGGCTTGACCCCGTTAGTGACTAGCAACTCCGTCATTGTCCCGTAGGGAGCAATGGCGGGAAGTTCGGGAAGAGCTGTCATTGCGAGCAGAGCGAAGCCATCTCGGTCCTACAACGCAGAGATTGCTTCGTCGCCTCAGGTTCCTCGCAATGACAGAACCGTCCGTCATTGCGAGCGTAGCGAAGCCATCAAACCTCTCGCCTGTCTCCTTCATTCATCGTTCATCCTTCATTATTCATTGTCCGAGGCTTTCAGCACTTTCGTCGGTTACGGGCTTCCCGCCGTCGTCATCCTCCGATAGTGAACGAGGAGTCGATTCGTATGGTTCTATATGTGTTGGCTTCTCGTTTGCCTTACTCTCGTTCCTTTCCTCATGTGTCCTCAATACGCATGGTCGGGACAACTGAGCGACCTCGATGTAGAGAAAGACTGGCGACTCCAGCAGCTCACGATCACCGGCAATGCACAATTCTCTAGCCGTCAGCTTCGACAACAACTGTTGAGTAAAACTCGCGCGTGGACTGCCCCCTGGAAATCATACCCTCGCTTCGATCCGGTCACGTTCGCCGCCGATCTGACACGCCTGCAACGGTTCTATGAAATGCAGGGATACTATGAAGCACGAGTCAGGTATGACCTTGCCTCGACAGGTGGGAATATCTCAGCGACATTGACCATCGACGAAGGCGAGCCAACTCACGTTCGCAGGTTGTCTCTTTCTTTGCACGATTCACTTCCGCTTGGTCTTACTCTTGAATCCGTGCGTCCGACACTTGCCTTACAAGAAGGAGCAATCTTCACCGAAGAGGACTATCAGCAGAGTGAGGTGACGCTTAAGAATTTCTTTCTTGATCATCATTATGGGCGAGCCACAGTTCAACGCTCCGCCCGCGTTGTTGTCGATCAACATACTGCCGATGTCCAATACTCCATCCACCTCGGCCCCCAAGCGGTCTTCGGTGAGACAACTGCAGAAGGGACCCAGCTGGTTGACCCCAGCATCGTCCTGCGTGAGTTGCGCTATAAGCCAGGCGACCCCTTCAGTACGAGTGCCCTCACTGAAGCGCAGAAACGCATCATGAAGCTGGATCTCTTTAGCACCGTGCGGTTTATGCCGCAGGATTCGCCAACCAACCCCGCTGTGATTCCTCTCCATCTCCACGTCAACGAGAAACCGTTTCGCGAATGGAAGTTAGGAGTTGGTTACGGCACCGAGGATCAACTGCGAGGCCTTGTCTACTGGAGACATAACAATTGGTTTGGTGGTGGGCGACGGTTTGAAGTCCAAGTGAAAGCGTCGATGCTCACCCGTCACATCAATGTCAGTTTTCTGCAACCGTATGTGTTTGGAACGTTGAATCGCTTCGCCTTGACCTTTCGCCCCCAACAGATCAACGAACCAGGCTATCTGCTCAATGCCACTCGTTTGCAAGCGCGGCTTGAACGCGACTTCAGCAATAGCTTGACCGGCTTTGTCGCTTACCGCTCAGAGTACGACCAACTGAACAATGTGGAAGCAGCAACGACCAGGAAGTTACAGACATTTGAGCGAAAAGGGGCACTCTCGGGCTTGTCCGCAGGCCTGGTGTGGAACACGACGGATGATCCACTTGACGCCACGCAAGGTAATTTCTTCTCGATGCTAGTTGAGCAAGTCGGCGGCCCACTGAGCGGAGACTTCGGTTTCCTCAAACTCTTGTGGGAGGCGCGCCATTATCGCGAGGTCTACACCCACACGGTGCTTGCGGGACGCCTGAAGTTAGGGGTTGCCGACCCTACTGGTACTAATGATGAGGTACCTCTCTTCGAGCGCTTCTATGCAGGTGGAGCAAACAGTGTGCGTGGTTATGGACGACATCGACTTGGCCCGTTGTCGACGGCTGATGATCCCGTGGGTGGACGCAGTGTGATCGAGGGAGCTTTGGAGTTACGATATCGCTATACTGAGCAACTTGGTGGGGCAGTGTTTCTTGACTTTGGCCAAGTGTCGAAACGATCCTTTTCCGTACCGGTTGACGGCTTACGCTTTGCGCTTGGCTTTGGGGTATTATACGCCACGCCAGTTGGCCCACTGCGCCTTGATCTCGGCTTCCCGCTTGATCCGCCGCGTGGCGATCAATTTTGGCAGGTGCATTTTAGTGTAGGGCAATTTTTTTAATATGGACTTCGTTGTTGTTTTTCTTGCTCATTCCCCTCACCCTATCCCTCTCCCAGCCAGGGAGAGGGCAACCCGAGCGAAGCGAGAATGGGTGAGGGTCGGAAGGTAAAGGATTATGAGTGACTCTCCTCAGCAATCGCCCCCGAGAAAGTTCCTACGATTTGCTCTGTGGACAACCGCACTCCTTTCCGTTGCTCTTATTGTTCTTGTTATCGGCCTGAGCAGATACACCCAGACCGATAGCTTTCGTGCATGGCTACGTGAGCAGACACTCGTCGCTCTGCGCGAAGAGATCCACGGGGAAGTGACGTTAGAACGAATCAGCGGAGACCTCTGGAACGGCGTAACTTTTCACAACTTGTCATTTCGCGATGCATCGGGCGATGTGATACACATTCCCCAGGCAACGGTCACACTGAAACTATTGTCACAACTCCGTCTCGCCTGGAAATCCTCGACCTTCCATATTGATGATGTTACGGTCCAGTCGCCAACGTTGCACCTGAGAGAACAGCCTCAAGGAATCTGGAACATCAAGCGGCTCTTTCCTCCTTCATCTGCCCCTTCCTCACCCACACCGCTACGACTTTCTATTGACCGCATACATATTACCGATGGCCACGTTGTCGTCGAACCTCACGGCTTCAACACTATTCAAATCCGCGATGTCATAGCCGACGGACAACTCACGTCTGTCTTACCTGACGTCACTCTGAACTTTACTCAGCTTTCCTTTCGCGCGGAGTCAGCGCAGTTCCCGTCGTTCTCCTGGAAAGGTGGGGGTACCTACACGGAAGTAAACGCCGTCGCTGACGTGGCAGTGAAAGCCGCAACCATCCAGACCGCACAGTCGCAAGTGCAACTATCGGGAATGGTACACAACCTCGACGCGCCGCGTTTTGATCTCACCGCCGAGGTCTCGCGCTTGGCAGCCAATGAACTTCGCTCGTTGTTGCCCGAAAGCCCTCTCCAGCAAGACCTCTCTGGCCAAGTGCAGCTCAGTGGAACCGTGCAGCATCCTATTGTGAAAGCAGAGCTGCAAACAGCAAACGGCAAAGTAACGGGGATAGCAAAAGCTGACTTTCAACAATCTCCGCCACACTACGACATACGTGCCAATCTCGACCGCATAATGATGCATAAAGTCGTGAAGCTGCCACATGTCCAAGGTGAGCTTTCAGGTCATATTGAGTTCACTGGCAGCGACATCGATTCTGGAAAGATAGACTTCATCCTCTCTCCGAAAAAACTCGTCGTCGATGAACGAACTGTTGGTGATGGCGAGATCAGCGGGACACTAGTGAACCGTCGCCTCACGTCGAATGGAAAAACGAACGGACCACTTGCTCAACTCCAGTGGAACGGCTGGATTGAGTTAGGTCCTTCGCTTTCTTATGAAGGGACAATTGCGATCCGTGAAGGAAATGTCGCAAACGCCACGGCAAAGCCACTCCCGATTGGTACGGTAATCATCAACGCTGACGCCTGGATCGCTGGGCAAGGTACGACACTCTCAGACCTCACTGCCAACACACGCATCACCGTACTCCCCTCACGGGTTGATACACTCACCGACGTTCACGGTAGCGCAGTGGCAACGCTCCGACAGCAGCAGTTGACGCTTGAGCGGCTATCGCTCACAACCAATGACACGACCGCGCACGTACAAGGACAACTCAAGGACATCTTCACTCAGTCTCCACTAGCAGCCTTGAGTTACAAAATACAAACGCAGGACATCGCACCCTGGCTCAAGCGCGTTGGGCAGAATGGGCAGGGCTCGATGACTCTTACTGGCGACATCTCCGGCCCGTTGCAGCAACTCACAGTGATAGGAGCCGCGACCGGGAACTCGCTGCGCTGGGGTCAGCACGCACTAGAGAACGGGAGTGTCACCTATCGTTTGCTATCCGTCGGCCAAGCTGAAACGCATGGTAACGTTACGGTGGCGGGCCAACAGCTTGACGCTGGCGGAATCTGGCATCATGCCACAGTCGAGGCAACCATCGTTCGTGTCGAACCACTAGAAATACAGAGCCGCCTGCATGCGGAAGGCGAACAGGTACGCAACCTCCGAGCGCAGGTCTATGTGCAACAACAACCGACACAGTGGAATGTCTCGTTAAGCAACCTTGCTCTGCAACTGCCAATAGGTGTGTGGACACAGTCTCAACCAATCTCGTTCACACTGCGAGCAGGGCACGTGTCAGTAGACTCGCTCGTGTTGCAGCGAGGTGCTCAGAGCATCACGGTTGCGGGCAACATCGCAGAACACGGACCGCAAGACTTTCAGGTTCATGTGACACAATTTCCTTTGCTCGATCTGCAAACGTTTGTGCCCACACTCCCGCCGGTTGATGGGCACCTCAACATCAACCTCCAAGTACAAGGGACGCGAACACATCCAGTAGCGAGCGCCCAACTGACGACAACCCCTTTGCTCTTCCGTGGCCAGTCGTATGCAGGGCTCGCTGGCCAGGGCACCTACCAGAACGACAAACTCACACTGAGTGCTTTACTTCGACAGGACACTGCCCATACATTAACCCTCAATGGTACCCTTCCGATTGCGCTGAGTTGGCACGAGAGACGTCCTATGCCACAAGTCGGTGATGCGGACCTCCGACTTCATTCAGACGGCATCAACCTTGCCTTCCTTGGACTTGTCACGACCGATGCAGTCGAAGACATCGAAGGCACCATGCACGTCGACCTCGCGCTCCGTGGTCCATTGTCAGAACTCCGTCCGTCGGGTCAGGTACAACTACGCAACGGAGGGGCACGACTGAAAACACTTGACATCACCCTCAAAGACCTTGAGACCGCTATAGCAATCTCTCCAGACGCGTTTCATCTTCAACAGTTTTCACTATCTTCAGGTCGCGGAGAACTTACTGGCAACGGGCGCATCGCGTTGCGACAATCTACACTAGGGGATATGGCCCTTACCTTCGCGGCGAAAGAACTGCGAGTGATTCACACGCGCCACTATAAAGCAGAGGTCTCCGGTCGGTTGTTGTGCTCCGGCTCGTTAGCCGCTCCACTCGTGCGAGGGACTCTTACGCTTGAAAACACTATCTTACGACCGGATGTCGCTTTGCTCAAAAGCGGACCACCACCACGTGACCACACCATAACTGTCGTGCAAACTGACCAGGATTCGATGCGCTCTATGCCCTCAGATCAATCTCTCAAGGAGTCACCTCGGGAATTCGACAACAAGCTAGAGGTGCCGACAACTCCAGAGCTATTACGGCAACTCGCGGCAGATGTGGTAGTGCGAATTCCACGCGATACGTGGCTTCATATGGCCGAAGGGTCGATTGAAATTAATGGCAGACTCACAGTGAAGAAAAACTCCGGCACAGAGCCACGCCTGACTGGCGCAGTTGAAACCGTCCGGGGATGGTATGCGTTTCATGGCCGCAAGTTCAACATTGAGCGCGGACAGGTGTCCTTTCCAGACGTGCTGCCGGTCGAGCCAAATATCGACCTTGTCGCTCGTTACACTGTCGCTCCGTACGAGGTCGATGTGCTCCTCGGTGGCAGCGTGCGCACCCCGACCTTGGATCTGCGCAGCAATCCGGCACTGGAGGAAGCTGACATTCTCTCAGTCCTGATCTTTGGCAAACCGGCGAGTGGCCTTAGCAGCACTGAACAGGTGTCGCTGCAGACGCAAGCGATCCAGGCTACTGCGGGTTACATTGCCTCGGGCTTGCGTCAGTCGATCGCCAACAAGCTCGGGCTCGATAACCTTGAATTCGACATGGGGCAGAGCATCGGGCAGGGACGAGTCAGAGTCGGAAAGTATCTGATCAAAGATGTCTACGTCTCGACGTCCCAACAGCTCGGCGAGAGACAAGAGCGTGAAGTCTCCGTTGAATACCAGGTCGACCGTCAGTGGCAATTGAAAGGAACAACCACTTCACGAGGAACCAGCGGCGTCGATGTGTTGTGGCAGAAGCGGTATTGATTTTTAGAGACCGTTGCTCCCTGGCCTCTTCTCTCGCTATGCTGGCCTTCATAGCATGGAAAATGAAGTTTTCGATCCTTTTTATCGTGAGTTACCGTCGAGTCTGATGCCGATCAGAACGCCTTTTACTCGCCCAGAGCGCTTCGATGCGGACCATCTGTTCGTGTATGTCACGAACAAAGCCAAGCGCTGGAGTGTGTTGTTGGACAGAGCGGCCATCAACAACATTTACGAAGAAGCTCGGCAGTACATTCCACGAGGGATCTCCCAGTTCTGGTTACTGGAGAAACGCTACAGTACAGAAAAACCTGGTGGAACCAGAAACGCGCCACGAACACGTTCACGCCCGCAAGTGACAAAGAGTGATTCCATCTCACATCCGAATCTCCTGCTTGGTGTTCCCAAAACGATCGTCCTCTTACGCGAGCCAGAACCATCCCCAACGCGACAGAGTGATATTGTGTCGTATCATTTTGACGAAAAAGAAGCGGTCGCTGCCGCCCTCACGTATACGCGCCAACACAACCGACGCGCTGTGGTTGGAGTACTGTTGTGGGATGAGCCGTGGTGGTAGACCTCCCTCAACTTCAATATCAGACCGTGTATCTGTAGCGTGCGCTGTGCGCACGAGAGTGCCAACGTCAGAGACGGTCGTGCGCTGTGCGCACGCTACCCCGAGTAGGATCACAGGTTGACGAAGACAGGAGGTGCAGTATGATCGTTGGTAGATTTTTGCTGGCACCTGGCAACGATCACGTCCAGCATACGGAGGAAATGAATGGAACGTCCCTTACGGTTTGGTATTTTTATGGCCCCTTTTCATCCTGCCGGGCAAAACCCGACCCTGGCGTTGGAACGCGACCTCGAACTCATCGAGCGGCTTGATCAACTGGGATATGATGAAGCGTGGATCGGTGAGCACCACTCTGCTGGTCTAGAAATCATTGCTTCACCAGAAGTGATCATCGCTGCTGCCGCACAACGTACTCGCCATATTCGTTTAGGAACTGGCGTGATGTCTCTCCCCTATCACCATCCACTGATTCTCACTGATCGCATGGTGTTACTGGATCATATTACCCGTGGGCGCGTCATGTTCGGAGTCGGCCCTGGTGCGTTGCCGTCTGATGCCCATATGATGGGCATTGACCCTGCAAGTCAGCGGGTGCGGATGGAGGAGTCACTGGGCGCAATCATGGCCCTGCTGACCTCCGACGAACCAGTCTCGATTCAAACTGATTGGTTCACACTCCGTGATGCCCGCTTACAATTACGACCGTACACGTACCCTCATTTTGAGATTGCGGTAGCGGCGACCGTGTCACCTGCTGGACCGCGTACCGCAGGGCGTTATGGTGCAGGCGTGCTGTCGCTTGGGGCAACGAGTATGGGTGGATTTGCTGTTCTCGGCGATCATTGGAAGATCTGGAACGATCAAGCACAGAAATACGGACATAAGGTCGATCGTTCGACGTGGCGGTTGGTCGGTCCTATGCACGTGGCCCGCACCCGCAAGCAAGCCTTTGAAGAAGTCGAATACGGTATTCACGAGTGGGTTGACTACTTCCGCAATATCGTGGCGCTGCCGATGGCGCCTGAAGAACCAGACCCACGCAAATGGCCACAAGCGCTGGCTGATTCCGGCGCCGCGATCATTGGTACTCCGGATGATGCGGCTGCTCAGATTGAACGTTTGAAAAAACAATCTGGTGGGTTCGGCTGTTTCCTGATCATGGCCAATGACTGGGTCGATCGGCAGGCGTCTCTCGCCTCATACGAACTGCTGGCCAAAGAAGTGTTCCCACGCTTCCAAGGCTCAGCAGATCTCACGGTGAATTCGCGAGAGTGGTGTCGTAAAGACCACGACACGCTGATTGGTGGTGCGATGAATGCCGTCGTAAAGGAAATCGATCGGTACGAAAAGGAAACCGGTTATCGCGTGTCCATCGCTGGTCCGGCGCAGGGAAGCTAGAAAAATTTCCCCTTGTCTTCACTATACTCTGCGCAGGTAGAAAGTGCGGTTTTGTCATGCTGAGCAAAGCGAAGCATCTCTCCCCCGCTCCCGCTGAGAGATTCTTCACTCCGCGGTGCTCCGTTCAGAATGACCCTCGCCGGAGCCGCGAAGCAAAAAGCGCAATTCGTGCCTACGCAGTATATACTTCTCGCCTTTCAACCCTCACCCTTTCCCTCTCCCTGCCAGGGAGAGGGCAGTACGAGCGCAGCGAGTACGGGTGAGGGTAATGACACAGGGATATGCAACTGAAGTTGGCTTTCCGACAGTAACCTCACACCCTCGCCAAAAACGCCTCCACCAACTGCATGTACTCGGCTTGGTTGCGATAAAAAATATCGTTATGCCCGCCACGGTCAAAAATCTTGAGCTGCTTTGGTTCTGGCGCTGCCGTATGTAACATCTCAGCATGCTGGGCAGGCAGTAACTCGTCGTGACGCGCGTGCAGGATCAACGTTTGCCCGCGAAAACTACCAAGCTTCTGCACGTAGTTAAAATACTTGTGGAGCTCGTCCATCGCGGCTGACTCAGAAACTCCTAACTCTTCCGGCGCAACGCGGAGGAAAAAACGTTCAGTGAGATCAGCTACGCCACTCTCAAGAATCAGACCACCAAGCTGCGGTCGCTGCGACACCCCATGGACAGCATACAGCGAGCCAATCGAGCGACCAAAGAGAATCACTTTGGAATCAGGAATCTTCAGGCTTTGAATAATCGGGACAACATCGTCCAGCATCCCAGCCAGCGCAGGCGCGCCACTCGACATGCCATACCCACGATACTCAGCCAGCAACACGTTACAGCCAGCACGCACAAGCCATTCTGGAAAACTCGGCAGATAGTCAGCGACAACTTCACCGTTACCGTGGAAATAGATGACTGTTTTCGCATCTGGGTTGACCGCTTGGTAGTAGCATGCGAGTCGGCTACCATCCGCAGCTTCCACCCAATATGGCTCAGGGAAGGCCTCACGGCGCGGAAAAAAGTAACGACTTGAGACAAGCGGGTGATCGAGAATTTTACTAGCGTTGGACATCATGAAAAACCTATTGCTTCTGATTTTACCATTGAGTCATCGGGTGATCGGGCCATTGAGGGCAACTCTACTAATGAATCAAGGGTCCAACTATTGAGACCCTCAGCAACAAAAAAGGCAGCCACGCAGGGCTGCCCGTTTCGTTTAGCAATTGTCGTTACTGAACATGGCTCATCCACCAGCGATCCCAACCATAAAGGCAATCATTTCTCCGTCCTCTAAGGTATCGTGGATACTGATGCGTTGCCCTTTGGAGTCGAGGAAGAGCGTCCCTTTGTTGTTAAGATCTTTGGTTTCTGGATCAATCAACAGCGCTTCCATCAGGCGACCATACTTCTGTACCAACTTCTGCGCTAATTCGGAAACAAGTGGCTGCTCAAGTTGAAAGGTTTCTTCGGTGAGCTTAGTAATCTCACGAAACCGTGCAGTGTATTCTGCGCGAACGGTGATCATAGAGAACTCCCTTGCACGTGTTGCGTAAAAAACACGGGACGAGGGGCTGGGGGCTAGGGACTAGTTCTTCTTCCTCCCAAGCCCCAAGTCCCAAATCTCTAGCCCCAAGTTCTCACGCATCACGCAGCACGTTTCACGGCCTTCTTACTTCGCCGTCTTCTCAACTCCAGTCGGAACCGAGACCGACGCCGAACGTCTGCCTTGATCTTCGACCAGGACTTTCTCTTTGGCGAGTACTTCGGCGATGTCTTCCATGCCGAGTTCTTCTAACTTGCTGCGAGTCTGCAAGCCGCTCTGCTTGTCCCAGCCGCGCCATTCGTAGTACTCGTCGAGCACAGGGTTGAACATCGTCGATGCCGCCTTGCCTTTGTGGGGGCCTTCTGGACAGGGTTCGTGCATCCAGCGCTCACAAATGGTGTCATGCTCACGCCGCATACCGAGCCGCGAGTTAAACGCTTTCTCTAGGTTGCAAATCCGCTCGCCATCACGCATGCGTTCTTCTTTGCTCTTATCGATGCCGGTCACTGCGGTGTACGCTCCCGCGTAGTACGTCTCTGGCGCATAGCCGAGGACATCTAACATCCAGTGAAACAGACAGATACCGTAGGAATTGATCAGCGCAACCTGGTTTTCAATGACATGCGTACAGGCACCTTTGAGCTTCGGCGTACTTAAATCGGCGGCGTCCAAACTACCGAAGTAGGCTTGCGAGAGATCTTTACGCTGGAATTTCTCGATCAGACCGATGCCTTTGAGATGGTCGGCACCGCGTGAGGCGACTGCCATGTTGAGCATCCACGATGGGAATGCCCGCAGCTCTTCAGTGAAACTCGCGCCACCTTTGCCGTAGGTCGCGTACTTCATGAAGTTCTCGCCCTTCTTCTCTGACAACGCGAGCGCACCATAATAAACACCATCACGGAACATGCGGCCAAAGAGCGTCGTCTGATAAGCAACACCGAGGATGATCTCTTCAATCACATCCATGTTGCCCCACTCTAGGTTCATTGATTTGCCGAACAACTCTTCTATATCGCGTGTCGAGATCAATTCACGCTGTGCGAGTTCTTGAATGAAGCTGATTGAGCAGCTCAGGTCTTGGTTATCGAGCGCATGATCGTTAGTGACCTTGCCCCAGTGGGCGACGTCTGCCCAATCGCGCAGATCAAGTGCGCCAGCGCCACTACCGGTGGTGAGATATTCAGGATGGCGGAACTCTTCACCGATATAGTTCTTGGCGCGTTCAGATTCATGCCCTTCGATCTTGTAGCGGCCATCGCAAGCGAGATAACAATCCGACGAGCAGACTTCTGAGTATTTATGAAACTTCTTTACCCAATTGTCTGAACGTACTTCATCGCCACGGAACAACGTGCCTTGGTTATTGCGCCAGAAGTTGCCGCCGATACGTTGGTACATTTCGACCGCGCCCAGCGTTCCGCGCCGCTTAAAGCCATAGCCTGCTTCATTGGAGTCAAGCTTCTTACGGAAACCGTCTGACCACTGTAACAACCCCTGGGGATCGTGAATCTTCACGCCCTTATTGCCCTGCACAGCGATGGCTTTCAGGTTCTTCGAACCCATGACGCAGCCACCACCACCACGGGCGTAGATGCGCCAGCCATCAGACACGACACCAGACATGCCGACCAGATTTTCTCCACCAGGTCCGATCGTCAAGGTATGAACGGTAGAGGGATAATCACCCAACTCTTTCTGCAACGCTGCATGAGTCTCAGAGGTGGTTTTGCCCCACAGATGAGAAGCATCACAGATAGTCACTTCTTCGTTGGCAATATGCAGATACACCGGTCTTGGGGCTTTGCCAGTGACCGCAATGTAGTCATAGCCAGTGAAACGAACCATATAGGGAAATTTGCCACCGCCAGCCGTATCAGCGAAATGGCCATACTCTGGGCTCTTAAAAGTAATGCGCCCTTTGACGCCGATGCCAGAGCCAGTCCCAGCCACCGGACCAACGCCAAAGATAAAGATATTATCCGGCCCACGCGGGTCGCTCATGATGTCATGGCGTTGGAAGTGCTCCCATAAGATCCAGTCGTTAATACCCGAACCACCAACCCAGCGATCAAACAAAGCGTGCGGAATAATCTCTGTGCGAATGCTTCCAGTCGTTAAATCTACGCGTAGTAATTTGCCTTCCATGACGATCTCCTCTTGCGTTGCTCAGCTCTGAGCTTGTTACGTAGAGTGTGATACGTGTTGCGTGTTGCATGAAGAATAGTAGCCGTTAGTCTTTTCATCACGTAACACGTTTCACGTAACAGGTTTTCTGCTTTAAGCGGAGGTACTAATCTTCCCTTCCAACATCGCATCACCAAGTCCGAGTTCTTTGTGTTCCTCGGCTGGCTTGCGTAGCATCGTGGTGTAGTTGCTCTTGGTTTCAAAGAACAACACTGGGAAACGTTGATACTGCTTTCCCTGGTTGAGATTGTCTGGCCGAGTGGAGCAGGCTTTGACGCAGGCAGGGTCGCCGCCACAGAGATCGCATTTCAGCACTTCGCCATTTGGGGCAATGAAGACCACATCGAACGGACAGGCGGGTACACATTCCATACATGAGATGCACTTGCTTTGATCGATCAGCGCCGCCAGGGTCTGTGGATCGTAATAGAACGCATCGGTCGGACAGACTTCCGCGCACGGCGGCGGGTTGCCACAATGATGGCAGATGGCAGTGACAAAGCCGAAGCCATCCTTGTTGACCCGTGTGGTAACTTGCGGGTCATGCTTGATCTTGATGCGGGCATAGTTGGGGTTCAGTTCCCCATCAGGAGAATGAATAAGTGAGCAAGCGACTTCGCACACCTTGCAGTCGGTGCAGAGATTTTGCAGTGCGAAGAGCTTTTTATCGACATTGGGGATATCATCCCCAGCCTTGAACCAGAGCTGGCCATTGGCCATTTCCTTTTGGGTGTCCATACTCTTGGTACCCTCCTTGTAGCGTCCCCTAAGCTAATCCTGTTCGTGGTTGCCTGTCAAGGAAAAAGGACGTATGAAAAGAGCCGTCGGTGCAGAGACGCCTATCTCTGCAAAGGAGGGAATTCGCATGGGTAAACAAGAAATCCTCACCCACCCTTCCCTGGGCAAGCTGCCTGCGCGGAAGGTCTTAGATTGTATCTTCGCCGTTGCCCCTGAAGGCAACATTTTGCATTACCACCTTGAGCAGGTCGCCAAAGCCGATCTTTCCGGTGGAAAAGACGGTGTCATGTACACCCTGACCGATAAAGCGCCAAACGAAGGACGCGAACGGTGCTGTATTATTCCGCCGTTTGTGAGGGAATTCGGATCTATATGAGGCTAGAGGCTGGAGGCTGGAGGCTAGAGACTAGTTGGTGTCTTGCCAAGCCTCTAGCCTCTAGCCTCTAGTCTCAAAGCTTCAACCAGTGACTAATGAATGACATGGAGTGTCCTATGCCCGCAAAAACCCTTTCCCCCCAAGAAGCCCGTGATCTACTCAATAGCAACGACCAAGTTGCCTATATCGATGTGCGCACGGTTGCCGAATTCGCCTCTGGCCATCCGCGTGGCAAGGTCGTCAACATTCCGATTGTTTTTCATCATCCGACTACGAAGGAGATTTATCCTAATGGCAGTTTTCTTGAAGTGGTTGCTTCGCTGTATGGTAAAGACGCGCCACTGATCATCGGAGGTGATGAAAGCGGACGCACTCAGCAAGCGGCTGAGCAATTACAAGCCGCTGGTTATACGAACCTCTGTGTTATGCAGGAAGGGGTGAGTGGTTGGCGCACGCAGAAGTTTCCAACCACTACTGATAATCGCGATGGTATTAGCTATGCGTCGTTACTTACTGCAGTGAAACGCAAAGGAAAGAAAAAGAAGGCTGCGGCACATGCGTAAACCATCTAGAGCACTCTTCCTCGTTTCCTTTCCCTTCTGGAGAGGGCCAAGATCCATTGGGTATTGTCAATAATTGTCGATTGTAGATTGCGGATTGTAGATTGGAAGACACCGAAGGTTGAGGTTTCCCAAATCTGCATTCCGCATTCCGCAATTCCTTTACTTCGCCCTTACCTCCCTCGCCCGCTCCAAATACCTCTCTTTATCTGCTGCCGATGCTGGCTTGTGGCGCAAATCTCCTTCAGTACCTAACTCACGAGTCCAACTCGCAAACTCCAGCATGATCCCGTCAGGATCAAAGAAATAAATCGAGCTGACAAAGGTAGTATTGTTGACTTCACGGCTGACCTGCTGGGGGGTATCGTCATGATGGATCACTTCTGTCACCTCAACGCCTTTTGCCCGCAGCTTGTCACGGTATTCTGTCAGACGTTCATGCGGAACATCGAACGCGACATGATTCATCGATGCATGAGCCGTCACGATTGAACCCTTCCCAACGTTGTTCGCAGGAGAGGCCACACCAGGTGCGGCTTCGGGCGCGTTGGGAAACCAGAAAAAAGCCAAACCGTCGCCATTGCCAATATCGAAGAAGAAATGCTGCCCCATACCGTTGGGCAATTCGAGAGTCTTGGTCATCGGCATGCCCAATGTGTTGGTATAGAAATCCACTGTCTTCGCCATGTCTTTGCAAACTAACGCCAGATGGTTGATGCCTCGCAGTTCAAACTCTTTGTTCTTGCGTTGCGCCATGGGTGCTGCCCTCCTTCGATTGAATGACGATATGTTCCTTGTACTCTTCTTTTGAGGAGGGGCAAGCAGGCTTCACCCCCGCAACCGCTGCGGCGATAACCGTTCCGCCGCAATCCCAAGGGACGCAAGCGCCGCAGGCATCGGCTGACCAAGCAAAATTGCGCTACACGCCTGACCCATTCCCGCTGCGGTCTGAATGCCATACCCACCCTGACCAGCAACCCAAAAGAATTCGGGCACGGCAGTATCAAAACCACCGACCAGTTCACCATCAGGCACAAACGAACGCAGCCCCGCCCAGATGCGGGTGGGCCGACGGATAGTCATCGTGGTCGCTTCTTCGATCCGAGCAATACCCGTAGCAATATCAATCTCTTCAGGCCGCACGTCATGCGGTACCATGGGATCGACATTCGCTGGCGAGCCCAGCAACATTCCCGCTTCTGGTTTGAAATAGAACGATTCGTCTGCCGCAATGACGACTGGCCATGTGTTGACACTCCTGTCGTTCTCTGGCGGCGCAAAGATAAACGCGCTGCGTCGTTTGGGCACGAGTCCAACCGGACGGGCACCCACCAATTTGCCAATCTCATCGCACCACGCTCCAGCCGCATTCACAACAGTCGTCGCCTCGAACGTGCCATTGCTGGTGTCGATACGCCAGATGTGGTTGTGATACGTCAGCGCATGTACGTCCGCCGACACCACTAACTGTCCACCCTGCTGACGAATGCCTTTGAGAAAACCTTGGTGCAGCGCGTGAACATCAATATCAGTAGGATCAGCTTCAAAGGTTGCCCCCGACAACCGGTCAGCTCGCAACACTGGAACTCGTGCTTGCGCCTCTGTCGGAGAGAGCCGCTCGACTTTTGATCCGACTTGTTGCGCGACAGTGTACGCTTCATCGAGATGATCACGCTGATCTTTGGTGGCGATCATCAACATCCCACGAGCAGTAAGAATCGGGGTCTCGGTAAACCCTGCCGGCGGCGTTTCATAAAAGGAACGACTGCCAACGGTCAACGCTCGCACCAGCGGTGGACCATACGTCTCGATAAACATCGCTGCTGAGCGGCCAGTGGTGTGATAGCCAGGATGCGCTTCACGCTCAAGAATGAGCACCGACTCATGTTGCGACAACCAATAGCCAACCGATGTTCCAGCAATGCCTGCACCAATAATGGCGAAACGGTAGACCATAACGTTCTTCCTCAGAGGTCGAGAGTGAAAGTCGTAGTTCCTTCATACTCTAATCTGAGGGTTCTCAACATGTCCTCTGTTTTGCCGCTTATTGCGCGCTTACTTCTCTTGAATCGACTGCAGATAATAAACCAGTAGCAAAATTTTCCCGCGCACTTCAGATTGCGACATCAGACTACTGCTCGTTTCTAAACGAAACTCATCACCCCACAACGGCATTTCGCGTGAGCCATGGGCTTTGAGGGGATCACGGCCATCGATCACTCCATACACTCGCCAAAACGGGAAATGGCCACCGTTCTTCTTGGCGAGAACAGTGAGATCTGCAGGCGGAACCGTCAGTAGACCAAACGTCGCCATAATGCCATCGCCTTTCCCATTGCCACCATGACACACCACGCAGTTCTCGTTGAAGAACAGCTTGCCACTGGCTGCGACTTCTTGTTCCTGGGCACGGCTTACTCTTGGCAACAGCAAGATGGCACCTATCAATAGAACAGGACTTACGCTTGAGGACCACAAGTATCATTTTAGGGATATGATTACCAAGAAGCAGTACGTCGAATATTTGGTGAGCACGCCGAAGAATTGCACCTGTACGTATCTGGCCGAGCATTTGGAAGA
>VGTJ01000143.1 GCA_016874775.1 Deltaproteobacteria bacterium | reverse complement strand
TGTCCCAGAAGCTTCGCACCCTCGGATTACTCCGAACGCACGTCCTGGTAGCGTACCAGTGGTAGAACACTGGGTTATGTCTGTTGTTTGTCTGCATAACAAATACCGATACGACTTCGTGTCGCAGCCCTCTCAGAACCGCACGTTCACGTAGTTCAACCACCTCAACCAGATTTCTTACCGCCTAGCCACCTACATACCGCTCGTGCGGCAGACCACGGAATCGAAACAGCCACAGAGGCCTTCACTCATGGACAAGAAGCGCTGCTCGCCGGGCAATATGAAAATGCGATCGCCTTGTTTGACCAAGCAATCCATCTCGATACTACCAACGCCCTTTACTATCTCTGGCTAGGCCGTGCGTATGGTCATCAAGCCGAGCAAACAAAAGCCGGGAAACAGTTCTTCTTCGCCCGGCAAGTGCGGAAAAATTTGGAGAAAGCAGTAACCTTAGACCCTGATCTTATTGAAGCGCGCCTTGACCTTCTCACGTACTACCTTCAAGCGCCGGGCCTCCTCGGCGGCGGGATAGAAAAAGCGCAGGCGCAAGCGGAAGAAATTACCAAACGAGATCCCCACAAAGGATCGCTTGCCAAGCAACAGTGCCAGCGTGCAGCAGAAGAACACTCCTCGCTGTTCACTGCGTCACACTAAGAACTCCAGCATATACTGATTCACCAACTCCGGTTGCTCCTGCTGGACCCAGTGGCTACAGCGCGGAATGTATTTGACCTCAAACCGATTGGTGAAATATTCGTCCATGTCATAGGTCAACTCTTTACCAAGGGCGATGTCCTCTTCTCCCCAAATGAGCAAGGTCGGACTGGTGATTTTGGCAAAGTGTCGCTCTCCTTTACGGAGGGTTTCGCGAAAAGCAGCACGGTAATAGTTGATCGCGGCGGTCGCCGCTCCTGGTTTGCGAATCGCTGCGACATACTTCTGTAGCTCGTCATCAGGAAACGCTTCTTTACGAATTGCCATGCCACGAAACGCTTGGTCAACAAAGCGTCGCGCATTCACACGAATGCCAAATTCAGGAAGCCACGGGATCTGAAAGAAGAACATATACCAGCTGCGGCGCAGTTGACGCCAGTTGGAGCGCAGATGCTTTTGGAACGGCCCCGGATGTGGACAGTTCATCACAATCAGTTTTTCAGTCGCTTGCGGGTAATCTGCAGCAAAGGCCCAGGCAATACCACCACCCCAGTCATGACCAACGATGACCGCCTTTTCTTGACCAAACGCCCGGATCAAACTCATCACATCCGCGGTCAGCGTATCAACGCGATAATTGGCGACGCCAACGGGTTTGTCACTCTCATGGTAACCACGGAGGTCTGGCGCAACCACGGTGAAATACTTTGCCAACACCGGGATTTGCTGCCGCCACGAGTACCAGAACTCAGGAAAACCATGAAGCAGAACAAGCAAGGGGCCATCACCTTGTGTGACATAATGTAAACGAACGCCGTTGACATGCGCGAAACCATGTTGCCAGGATTCATTCATAGCGATCAGCTCTCAGTATTCCTCATTTGCATTCATCCTCTTTTTTAGAGTAAGAGAAGCCATGAAGAAAGGAGCTTTCACTATGCAACGGCCACTGCTGTGGGTTAGCTATGGATTGGCTCTTTCCCTGCTGCTGGCATCGGTTTCCCTTGCGCAAGAACGTCCCTACCAACAGGAAATCGCCGCCTGGCGACAGGAACGGGATGGTCGTCTAAAAGCAGATGAGGGTTGGCTCACGATTGCCGGACTCTATTGGCTCAACCAGGGAGACACCACCGTCGGCACCGGGCCAACCAATGACATTGTTCTTCCCCCAGGTTCAGCCCCAGCCTCCGTTGGTGTCTTTTCTCTGCAACAGGGAAAGCTCACGTTCACAGCGGCAACAGGCGCCGAAGTCACCCAACGAGGGAAGCGTACACACACGGCAACGTTGGCGCCAGGCCCCGGCACAGGAGCTGCACCAGATGACGCGCTCTCATTTGGGCGTCTGATCCTGTGGCTCCATAAGAGCGGTGAGCGCTCTGCAATTCGCTTACGAGATACATCCAGTCAACTGCGCCAGGACTTCACAGGGTGTCGCTGGTTTCCAGTTGATCCTTCCTATCGCGTCACTGCACGTTTTGTTCCATATGCAGAGCCGAAGCCGGTGGTTATGGCGAATGTCCTGGGCGACCAGGAGTCGTACACCAGCCCAGGAGTAGTCGAGTTTACCCTCCACGGACAGAAGCTGCGTTTAGAACCTGTGTCGGCAGGGTCGGATCGGTTATTCTTTGTCTTTCGCGATGGAACGAGTGGAGATGAGACCTATGGCGCAGCGCGCTTTCTCACGACCGACAGGCCACAGAATGGAGAGGTGCTGTTAGATTTCAACAAAACAGTCAATCCGCCATGTGCCTATAATCCCTTCACCACCTGCCCACTACCGTCGAAAGAAAATCGCTTGACCGTGCGGATCGAGGCTGGAGAGTTGAATTACCATTGAACTCTCGGGCTCTCGGGCCATCGGGCCAGAGAAAACAACGCTCCGCGCTCCCCTACGATGGCTCGATGACTCAATCGCTCAACGACGCAATTTACGCAAGCATCCCCGCTGCCCGTGCTCGATCCAAGACAATCCGTTCGATGTCGGCAATCGGACCATCGATCATGCGACCACGAAAGGCGACCGCGCCCTTCCCTTCAGCAACAGCCTGTTCAAACGCCGCCACCAGTTCTCGGGCGTAGGCAACGTCTTCTGCACTGGGAGTGTAGACGGCATTCACTGGATCGACTTGATTAGGATGGATACACGCTTTCCCTTCATATCCCAACTCTTTCCCTTGACGCGTCTCATCGGTCAGACCAGCGATGTTGGGTATATCAAGGAACACATTATCAATGGGAACGATACCAGCAGCTTTCGCAGCGATCGCCACTTGGCACCGTGCATGCAAGACAATCCCATCGACCGACGGTCCAGCCTTAATGCCCATTGATGCAGAAAAATCGCCATGCCCAAAAGCAATCCCAGCAATGCGTTTGGTCGCTTTGGCAATCGCAAAGGCATTACCGATGGCTTCGGGTTGTTCGATCAGTGGCAACAGCTTGACTGCACCAATCGTCCGCCCACTGCGATTTTCTGCGAGCGTGACCAACCGATCGACAAACTGGATATTCTCAACACTATTCGTTTTCGGAACAACTAACCCATCCGCCCCAGCTTCAACCATTGTCAAGACATCATCCAGAAACCACGGCGTATCTAATGCATTGATGCGCACGGTGCGTTCGAATTTCTGAAATCCAGCATCGCGCAACACTGCTTTCATCGTCTCACGTGCGGCAGCCTTGCGATCAGGCGCAACCGCATCTTCGAGATCAAAGATCAATGTATCTGCATGTGAGTCTTTGGCTTTAGCGAAGAACTTTTCGCTGCTAGCTGGAACGAACAGTAGGCTGCGACGTAACCGGGACATAAGGCCTCCTTCACGCGTGATGCGTAAAGCGTAACACGTAATACGTAACCACCTCTCCTCCCCTTTTACGTTTTACGCTTTACGTTTTACGCGTCTTAAATGATCCCTTTCTCTTTCAGCTCCGCCAACCGCTCTTTAGGCATTCCCAACTTGCCACAATACACGTCCTCATTGTGTTGCCCCATACGCGTCGGCCCAGGCCAGCGAATCTTTCCTGGGGTGCGCGAAAGCCTAGGAATCACATTCTGCATCTTCACCGGCCCCAGGTCTGGGTCTTGCACGGTCGTCACCGTCTCACGGGCTTGGAAATGCGGGTCGGCAAAAATCCCTGCGATGTCATAAACCGGTGCGGCAGCGCATTCATGCTCATCAAAGATACGCAATGCCTCAACCATCGTATGTTGCGCAATCCAGCCGCTAACAATCGCGTCAACCTCGTCGATATGAGCAACGCGCGCCCGGTTGTCTTTGAACCGCGGGTCGTTGATCAAATCCGGTTGCCCAATGGCATTGAACACCCGTGCGCCCATCGCTTGAGCATTGGCAGACAACGCAATCCACTTACCGTCTTTCGTCTTGTAGATATTGCGAGGTGCTCCGATGGAAGGCACACGGTTGCCGGTGCGCTGCTGGATCACTCCCAGTTGGTCGTAGGTAATCGCTTGATCGCCAAGGATAGTGAAGATCGGTTCTAATACACTGAGGTCAATGTACTGTCCTTTGCCACTTTTATGGTCCCGTTCATACAACGCCATCATCACTGCCCAAGTGCCGAACTGCCCGGCCACTGCATCGGCTAAACCAGTGCCAGGCAGTGTTGGGGGACCATCACTGGGGCCTGTAATATGGGCAAAGCCACTCATCGCTTCGGCCAACGTGCCAAAGCCAGGTTTCTCTTTGTAGGGTCCAGTTTGGCCGAACCCTGAGACGCGCACAAGAATCATGCGCGGGTTGATGGCATGTAACACGTCCCAACCAAGCCCCCACCGTTCCAGAGTGCCGGGGCGAAAATTTTCCGTCACTACGTCAGCATCGGCAATCAATTTCTTAAAGATCTCTGCGCCTTCAGGTTTACCGAGATCTAACGTCACACACTTCTTATTGCGATTGGTAATCTTCCACCACAATGGAATGCCGTTCTTGGTCGCTCCCAGCGACCGCAGACTATCTCCGAGCTTCGGATGCTCGACCTTGATGACCTCTGCACCAAAGTCTCCCATATTCTGCGAAATCGTCGGCGACGCAAACAGAATTGCTGCGTCAACGACCTTGAGCCCTTCGAGTGGTAAGTTACTCATGAATGAATCTCCCTCCTGCGCTCAGCTCTTCACTGCTGCGTTGTAGCGGTTTTCCCAGTGAAGCGCAAAACGGCTCTGCACTAAAGAGGCTCTTCACAGCACCACGGCAAACATGCGAAAAAGGCGCATGCGGTACGTGTCTTGCCAATCCGATAATCCACCACAGTTTCGCTTCTGTGGAATCTGCGGCACAGCGCTCACCAACGTCGCCCGATGCCATCTGACCGTTATGTTTTGCGAAGTCGCCGGGGCCGCCGCTCTCGCGGCCCAACTCGACCCAGAGGATTGGCACGATGTTATCACCATTTATCAAGAGGCCTGTTCAGCAATCGTGCAGCGCTTCTCCGGTTACATCGCCCGGCAAGTGGGCGAGAGCTTACTTGTGTACTTCGGCTACCCTCAGCCTCACGATGAAGCCCCACAACAAGCTGTACACGCAGGGCTCGCATTGATCGCTGTGCTACCAGGTGTCAATGCACGCATACAAGACACGCTCGGGTCTCAACTGACAACACCGTTGCAAATTCGTATCGGGATTCACACCGGCATAGCTGTCGTGGGAGAAATGGGCAACAAGGACTACACTGAATCAACTGCCTTAGGCGAAACGTTGAATATTGCCGCTCGCTTTATGACCCTTGCGGCTGCCAATGCTCTTGTGATCGGTGAGCACACGTATCGTCTTGTTCACGATCAATTTACCTGTGTAAGCCGTGGCACCCATAGCCTGAAAGGCATCTCCACCCCCGTCCTCATTTATCAGGTCACCGCCACCCGTAACGCTTAAGTTTCCTTCCTGGCATTGCCCTCGCCGATCATCCACTCTCCCCCCGGTTTCACCTGATACAGCTCCAGTAACACACCGTCCGGCGCTTCGCACATGATGTAACGAAACGCAGGATCTTCAGTAATATCTTTACGAAATGTCACTCCGTGTGCTTTCAGGTGCGACACCAATGCGTCAAGATCATCGGTACGAAGACCAATATGGTTGACAAGCCCACGGTCAGCGCTGCGTGGTCGCTGGTCATAAACGTGCATCGCATGGCCACCGATGTCGATCCGGACGTTGCGTTGCCCGACCAGTGAGGCATCATACACCACGCGGGCACCAAACATCACACGATAGAACTCGATCGTCTTATCAATGTCCGACGAGAAAATATGCACATGGTCAAGGCAAATCATGACGTGGCCGTCCCTTTCTGTTTCTGAAAGACCGAGACCAACGGATTCTGCAGTAACAACTTCCCTGCAGAACGCAACGCCGTCTCTAATGCCCCAGAAGAACCACGACTCAAGAGCACGCCGCCTTCGTCCAAAACACGGATGATTTCCGTAACCGTACGTGCAAAGGTCTCGTGCGTCATGGGAATCTCATGCATAAACACATTGCCAACATACACGACCTGGATCGATCGATCCGGTAAGGCATGAAGATCACTCATAGTGCCATGATGCAGCCGAATCCGTTCAGACAACTGCGCATCCTCCCGAGCCCATACCGTTAATGTCTGCGCCGCTTCCACGACCTGTTCTCTGATCCACTCATATCCATGCACCTGAGTCAGCGAAAACACCTGAAGCAAATCGTAAGGCTCTAAGGCATTCATCCCAAAGCCCAGACACAATCCCTGCGGGCGCGGATGAGCATGGACGATAGCCAGGAGGTCAATCTGCGTCAGCGCCTGTACCAGCCCGATCGCTTGGGTCAGCGCCTCCGCAACCCGTCCGCCGATGCTATCTCGCAGGCCAGGAAATTCACTTAATGTGGTAAACGCAGGATCCTCTCGCCACGGCGCCGCGGCTTCCGTGTACAGCGGACCTGCGATGAAGGCTTGCCAAGGTTGCATAGTTTCACTCACCTTTCGCATTCCGCCCCTTGCACTTTCTCACGAAAACAGGAAAGGTCTCCATTTCGGAATTGAGGTAAGGGTGGGTACCTTGATGAAATTGCAAAAAAAGTAGTAGAAACTTCTCTCCATTTCAATAGACCTTCCTCAGGATGGCACCGTGGAGGATCACATGACAAAAACGATTACCCTGTGTAGCGGGAAAGGTGGGGTCGGAAAAACGGTTCTGGCTTCGAGCCTTGCTCGGATCATTCAACAAGAAGAGCATGCCAATGTCTTATTACTCGATTTGGACCCATCAGTCCAAGGACTGACGCTCCTTCTGTTTCAGAATAAGTATGAGTTGGACCATGTACCGCTGTCATTCGCCGAATATCTTGCTGGTGGTGAAGCAGTCGAAAAAGATTTGCTGGAGGCTTTACACAAATCAGTGAACAGCGACGGGCATGCGGGTCCGCTCTATGCGCTCTATCGACGAGCCGAAGGCGTCTTCGCTGTCCCGTTCTCTACCGAGAGTGAGCGGCCTGATTGGACACAATTTAGCCAGCTCGATTTCGATGTGGTAAGCGCCAAGTTGCAAAAGCTGATAGAGGCAGCCACAGACGCATTGAAACTCGACTATGTCATCATCGACACACAAGCTGGACCAGGAAGTTTGATTTTTGCCGCCGCGACTCTGAGTGATGTCAATCTCATTTTGCTCGAAGAAGACGATATTAGCTGGCGCACGGCGTTGAACCTCCTCGTGGAGATTTCTGATCTCAATAAACGGCTCCAGCGTCGCTCGCGGAGCTATTTCCTGGCGAATAAAGCCAGTGCAGAACTCGTGGATACCGCAGGCAAACTCAAAGCCTTCTCATTCCTCTCCCCACTCCCCTATGACGCCTGGATGCAGAAGCTCTTTGCCAAAGCCACCTCGGCTGTCCTGGAAAAAGAGTTCGAAAATACGGACTTCTTTCGTCAGGTACGAACGCGGGTGTGGCACGACATCGCCGGGCTCTTTGGCATGAGCAAGCAACCAGTGAAAGATAGCTTCAAATTTGGGGCACTTTTCCGTCGGCAAAACGGGAAATCCGCACATCATCCGATTATCGAAACCAATGGCGTAGCCCCTTCATCCACGGAGGCAAAAGCCAACAAAGAGGCAACTGTCAACCCGCCGAAAGAAGCGACTCCTGATAAAGCCCAAGAGAAGACTGACAAACCGCAAACGCCCCAGGGAAACGCGCAGCCTCCGCCTCCACCACAAAAGTCATCCGGTAACGCGCGGGAAGGGAAACGGTAATTCACAGCACGGACGATTGAGCATGGGAGGGTGGTCGCCGGTTCTCCCTTTCCCCCGCCCTCCCGTTCTTTTTTTCATCACAGCGGTGTCACCAACAGCGACGACACCTTACACGTATCAGCAACGACAATCTTTTCTCTGAACTTTGCTACGCCATCTTCAAAGACGACCTTGTCACGATACGCTCCGGCACTGTACATCTCCGTTGCGCCATACTGCACCGCGTCCGCTGCGGTCCGGAAGACAACATAATTCGCACGCACCGACCAGATGCCGTGCTCTTCTCCGATAACGCGGATACTGCTGACGATATGACGATAAAAGTGCGCAGCAAACAGGTTTGCCTTGCGATGTGCGGTCACGCGATCCAGCAACATCCCCTGGCTATCGCAGAACATAATCGCGATCGGCAAATTGAGGTCGGCATTCTCACGCGGCACAACTTTATAGAGACACTGCGAGGCAAATAACGTCGGCCACCGTTCCAAACCGTCGTCATCGATGCAATGGACATACTCGTGCATGAGGTCTTCGATTGCTTGGCGGATTTCTGGTGTAATCATTCACGTTCTCCCCTGAATCGCAACACGAGGTGTTCGTACGCCCTACACACCAGCCCTCCGAAGATGTCATTCTGAACGCAGTGAAGAATCTCTCTGCAAGATCCTTCATTTCACTCAGGGTGACAAAATGAAGGGCGTCTTCTTCTGATGCGATTAGAGATGCATCACTTCTCGATAATGCTGCCAAAACCCGCGAATCGCACTCTCAGTGAGAAGGTTTTCCTCACTCTCCATAGTTCGTCCGCCAAATTCAATAAATGACGTCGCGTTCTGGTCGCGCACGATGGCCTGTTGCACCAGTTCAGCCGCATGGCCATCCTCCATAGAAATATATCCCGCTGGTCCCACGAAGTTCGCTTGCTTGAGACGAATCGCTCGCAGCTCGGCGTCGTCATCTTCATAGCCAAAGAAGGTAAACAACAGCTCGAACTCATCAGCTTTCTTCGGCAGAATATGCCGCGTCGCGAGTGTGTTCTGGATTTGCTGTACCACCAGGCAAGGAAAGATCGATTGGATATGGTTGGTCAGCTCGACTTCAAACTCTTTACGTGTCGTCAGTAACGACGGATCAGCAAGAGTGTATTGCTCTTGGTAGGTACGGATGTCTTTGCCGCGATAGGCTTCTCGCTCCTGGGCTTCAGAGATGCGGTAGGCACGCAGCATGTCGTGCCGTTTCGTGTCATCCATAGTGACCCCACCTCCCATCGCTGCGCGATAAATACCAAAGGTCGTATGAAAGAGATGGAGAAGGCTCGCGTGATACGGGTCACGGGTATTTTCAGCGTATAACTTCCAGTTTGCATGAATGTATTGGCGAGCGTATCCCAGTACCTGGACTGGGCGACGAAAGAGGCGATCGAGCCAGTGGCGCATATCTGGTCCGAGGTAGGACGCAAGCGTTTCAATCTCTTCAGCAAATGAAGCAAAAATCAGCCCCTGATAGGTCTCTACTCGTAGCTTGCGTAGCCCATGCTCAGCGGGTTGAAAGTCGGTTGGGTATCCGCCCTTCCCGCCGACACCACCACGAAATGGGACCCCAACGAGGTTGCCTTGCAGATCGTACGTCCATTGATGATACACGCATTGATGGCGTACACGGTTTCCCCGTGGTTCGCGACAGACAATCGCGCCACGATGGGCACAGCGATTAACAAAGCCACGGAGCGTGCCGTCCTTCTCGCGAGTAATCACAATGGGCGTGTCACCAACGAAGGTCGCTTTGAAGTCTGCGGCGTTGGGCACCTCAGCTTCTAAGCCCACATAGTTCCAGGTAGGGCCACGAAAAATCCGTTCTTGCTCTTGGGCGTAAATGGCGGGATCAAAAAAGGCGCGATACGGAATCCGTGTAACACCCTCAACAGGCCACGGGTGAGGAGCAATCGATTCAGCTAAGGCGGTACTCATATTGACCCTCCTTCTGAGCTTGCAACTCTTGACGCAACCCCATCGCTAGACAAAACTGCGGTTATCATAGCACGAAAAAGGACGAGCTTTATGAGGGTGCTGGAGAAAATTCGTTTGGATGACAAGGTCGCTATAGTCACGGGTGCCGGTCGAGGATTGGGACGTGAGATGGCCCTCGCGTTAGCCGAGGCTGGGGCAGATATTGTCGCTGCAGCGCGGACGCAGTCTCAAATCGATGAAACTGCACAACTGGTACGCACCAAGGGTCGTCGTTGTCTGACCGTCCAGACCGATGTCACTGACTCAGCGTCAGTGAATCGCATGGTCGAAGCAACTATTGCTGAGTTTGGTAAGATCGATATCTTGGTAAATAACGCTGGCGGAGCAACACGCGGCTGGAACAAGCCACTCGAAACGCTCAGCGATGAGATTTGGCATAATGGCATCAGTCTCAATATCACCAGCACCTTCTATTGCTGCCGTGCCGTTTTGCCGCACATGCTCAAACACGGCGGAGGCAAAATCATCAATGTCACTTCGGGTTTGGGCGTACGTGCGTCGCGTTACAATTTCATGTACTCGACCGCTAAAGCTGGGATGATCAATTTCACCCGTGCTTTGGCAATGAATTATGCCGACAAAAACATTCAAGCAACGCTCATTCTTCCGGGCATTTTCCCGCACGACGACCCGGAGATGATGGCGTTCTGGCAAGGCGGAAAGTTCATTCCGGTAGGTCGTACGGGGAAAGACGATGAACTTGGCCCGGCTTGCGTGTTTCTTGCCTCCGATGTGTCGAACTATATGAATGGCGAAATGATCGCCCTTGAAGGTGGCGGTCTCGCTGGCGGTGAGGTCCCGACAGGCTTCGCGCCGATTGTTCCACTCCCAGAAGGAGCGCAATCATGAGCTTGGAGTCATTCTCACTGGCAGGGAAAACCGCCTTAGTTGTGGGCGCCCATACAGCCCTGGGGCGAGCTGCGGCAATCGCCTTAGCAGAGGCTGGAGCGGACGTGGTAGTGACTACAACATCGCTGAACAGTCGAGAGAGTGAGAGGCTTTCTGCATGTGCAGAGGTAATTCGCTCCCTCACACGCAAAAGTATTACCCATACGTTGGATTCCACCAACGAGGCTGACGTTGCTTCGATCCTGCAACAGACGGTGTCTGAGTTTGATAAGTTGGATATCCTCGTCAACGCACCGGACTTACCCTTTGCCAAACCACTGGCACAAATATCACTTGCAGAGTGGCAACGCGTTCTCAATGAGAACCTCACCAGTGTCTATCTCACCTGTCGCGCAGCGAGTCCGACCATGCTTGCACAACAATCTGGGCGTATCATCAATATCGTTTCAGTTCTCGGCGAGCGCGGCATGGCTAATGGGAGTGCGTACTGTGCTGCCCAAGCCGGAGTGTTGAATCTCACTCGTGCGCTGTCATTGGAATGGGCTCGGAATGGCATTACCGTCAACGCCATCGGTGCGGGCTGGGCAGAAGGCATGGGCATGATTGCCGATGAGCAGCTCAAACAGCAGCTTGCCCGCTATGTTCCCAACAAACGGTTAGCCCAGCCCCATGAGATCAGCGATGCAGTTGTCTATCTGGCTTCTGACTCAACTGGCTTTATTACTGGACAAACGATTTGGCTTGAGGGGGGAGTACTAAGCAGGCTATAGGCTATAGATTTCAGGCTGTAGGGAAAAGAAAGGCTGAAGGTCGAAAGCTGCAGGGAAAAAAGTTGTTATCAGTTTTGTCGGGTGGGCATTGCCCACCTTTTTACTTCACTAACGGTCCAAAGAATTCGTTCACTTGCTGCAACACGAAATCCGGTCGCTCCTCGGCAACGAAATGCCCACACCGTTCAATCACTCCTCCGTGCACATCATCAGCGACGCGTTTCCACAGTGGCAGCACATCCCCCATAAAACGCTCACCTCCCCACGCACGGACTGGCATGGTCAATTTCTTCGTGCAACCAGTAAAGTTCACCACATCCTCCTCCAATGCCGCACGATAGTAATGGAACCCTGCACGCAACGCGCCAGGCTGTGAATACGTCCGCACGTATTCAGCCAGTTCTTCGCGGGTGAAAAAGCCAGGTGTGTAGCAGGCAACGTTACACATACGGTCGAGGTAGAGTTCAACATGATCTTTCACTAGCAGTTCGGCAAGGTCGGGATTGCCACCATGAAAGAACACATGCCACAGTCGCCGAATGCCACTCAGCGGAATCTGTTCACCTGCGCGCGCAAACCCTGGTGTCGATTCAAGAATCAACAACCGCTCGATCAGCTCAGGATGATCATAGGCCAGATAGTACGCGACCGTGCCACCCCAATCATGTCCAGTGAGGCCGATCTTGTCATACCCCAAGCTGCGGACAAGCTGAAAGACGTCATCAGCCAGCGTTCGTTTGTCGTAACCAGTAAGAGGCTTTTCACTGTCGCCAAGTCCACGCAGGTCTGGCGCAATAATTGTGAAGCGTTGAGCCAGCGTTGGAATCACCTTGCGCCACTCGTACCACGTCTGCGGCCAGCCGTGCAGCAACACTAGTGGGTAGCCAGCACCAGCGGTGACGTAATGCATTCGAAAGCCATTCACCATTTTCACGTGATGCGCCCAGGGCTCGGACATAACGCCTCCCTCTTTTGTGTGTGACTTGCGGAGGGTATATGAACAGTGAACGTGGGGCCAGGGGTCAGAAGCTTTCAAGAGGAGGTTTTTCCTATGAGAAGAGACGAGACGTCATTCCCGCGCAAGCGGGAATCCAGGAGGAATCACCACAAGCGACTGCGTGAAGATCCTGGATTCCGGGTCTCGCGGTGCTCGCCCGGAATAACGGCAAGGCCAATCTGCTACCTATTTGATGCGCTCAATACTAAGAGCAGGAAGCCGGAATAGGGAACCCGATAGCAACTGCCCCCTGGCCCCTGACTCCTGACCCCAGAAAGGAAAAGTTATGTCACAGCCACAAGACAAACATGCGATCTACGAACGTGCACAATTTGGCCACCGGCTAGGCTATGGCAAACGGCCAGCCATTGTCGTCATTGACTTTCAGTTGGGATTCACCAAACCAGAGATCTCACCGCTCGCGGGCAATCTCGATGCTGAAGTTGCCGCAACCAACACATTGATCGCTGCTGCACGTAAGAAGAACATTCCTGTCATCTTCACAGTTGTAGGGTATGATCCGCATCGGCAAGATGACGCAGGGCTGTGGCCAGAGAAAGTTCCCTCACTACGCTTATTGAAACTCGGCAGCGAATTAGTCGACCTCGACCCCCGACTCGATCATAAACCTGAAGATCTCGTGATTGTGAAGAAATATGCCTCTGGATTCTTCGGCACGTACCTCGCCTCAACCCTGACAGGGAAAGCCGTCGACACCGTAATCGTCACAGGCTGTACCACCAGCGGTTGCGTTCGTGCCACAGTGATGGACGCATTGTCACACGGCTTCCGTCCGATCGTTCCTCTCGAAGCGATCGGTGACCGCGCGCAAGAACCCCATGAAGCGAACGTCTTTGACATTGGCGCAAAGTATGGGGATGTAGTGGCCACGAGTGAGGTATTGGAGTATCTGGAAAAACTGTAAGGCTCTGTTCTTCATAACCGTGCTCAGTTAAAACGGCTCTCGCATCACAATTTCGTCGCGGGGGGAAGGAATCAGGATGTTGCGTCTGACTCATATATTGTCGCTTGCTATCGCCACACTTTTAACGTTGCCAAGCTGTTCACACAGCAGTAACCCAGAACCGAAAGGAGGTCCTGTGCTCGTTTTATCAACGTCGATGGGAGACATTAAAATTGCTCTCTATGAGAAAGAAGCGCCGGAGACAGTGAAGAATTTTCTCGCCTATGTCAATGACAAGTTTTACGATGGAACGGTTTTTCATCGCGTTATTCCTGGCTTTATGATTCAAGGTGGCGGCTTTACTCCAGACATGCAACAAAAACCAACCAAGTCACCAGTAAAGAATGAAGCCGCTAATGGGCTGAAGAATGAAGTCGGTACGCTCGCAATGGCACGCACGCCGGACCCGCACAGTGCAACCGCGCAGTTCTTTATCAATGTCAAAAACAATGACTTCCTCGACTATAAAGACAGCTCCATGCAAGGCTTTGGTTATTGTGTGTTCGGCAAAGTGGTGGAAGGCATGGACATTGTTCGCAAGATTGAACTGGTAAAAACGGCCAACAAAGGCGGGCACCAAAACGTACCCATCGACGCCATCACTATTAACTCTGTTTCAGTCGTTCCTGATGGGAAATAATTGTATCCCGTTCTGCGAAGGAGGAAGCATATGCGTGTATCGTGGTCGTTCATTGTCATCATTGCTACACTAGTGGGGACTTTTATCTTCGCCACTCCTCAGCAAAGTTCCGCGCTCTCATCGGATCAACAAAAGGCCCTCGACTCTGCGAAGTACGCTTATATTCAGAGCACCCGTAAAGATGGCAAGCTCGGGAAGTCGGCAGAAATCTGGTTTCTCCATCATCAGGGCGCGGTATGGGTCTGCTCACCGAATACCACCCATCGAGTGAAACGTATCCAAGCCGGTCAAACCAAAGCCAAAGTTGCGATCGGTAAGCCTGATGGTCCGTCGTTTAATGCCAAGGGTTTACTTGTCAAAGATGAGGCAATCAACAAAGTGATGTTCGAGTTCTTTGCCAAAAAGTACGCCGACGGTTGGTCATCGTACGAGAAGCAATTCAAAGATGGTCTCGCAAACGGTTCACGTACGCTGATTAAGTATGAGGCGGAATAGTACGCAATACCTTGCAGACAACCCGTAACACGGAATATACAACACGTGAAACGTGGAACGTGATACATAAAGAAGGAGGTAGTATGAATCTCACATTTGCCAAAGAATGGGTTGGTTGTTTTAACTCCGGGAGCCTAGACAAACTCTTTGCCATGTATGCAGATGACGTCCAGTTCGAGGACATCACCTTCTCTCACAAATGTAATGGCCTCGCCGAACTCAAGAAGTTCTTTGGTGCTCTGGCTTCACCGAATGCTGGCGAGAACATCTTTACCGCCACAGCCTATGTCGGCGACAGCAACGGCGGCACGATCGAGTGGACATGGCAAGCAAAACACGCCGCCGATTTTCTCGGTATCCCGGCTAAAGGAAAAGAAACGAACGTCCGTGGCGTTTCGGTCATGACCTTTCGTAGTGGCAAGGTCGCGATTCAGCATGACTACTGGGATGCCAATACCGCGATCCAGCAGTTGAAAAAATAAAATCCCGCTCAACGGTCTTTCACAAAAGTTTTTGCTGACCTCTCACGCGAATGCTCCCAGCGTGGGAGGTCGACCAGTGGTCATGCTGATACTCCACAGTTGCAAAAGACCCTGAAACTGGCCAATTCTTCTTCCGCTTCTATCGGTCGGTCCTGATTTTCACCTAGAAAAATCCTCCCTCTGAAAGCTCTTCGTTCCTTCGCTCGTCGCGTAAGCGGCCTGCTTCCATTATGACCACTGGCGTCTACGTCGCGAGCGGCGAAGTCCGACTACTTCTCGTAGGTGCATATGCCACGTACTTTTGTATCGTTTCATTCCTTGCCAGCGTGGCCACTCTGTATCCTCTTCGTACTGAGTAGCCTCGCAGGAACCTTGGGCTGCCGTCACACTTCCGAAGAGCACTCCGTCTCTAAGCTGGTCTTCAAACATCCACGGTTGCTAAGCGACGAAGAGCCACTGCGTACCTTGCTTGATCAATTCCGCGCGGCCCACCCCGGAGTGCAGCTTGAGGAAGAAATCCTCCCGTCGTCTTCCGATCAGCAGCGTCTTTTCTATGTCACCAATCTTGAAGCAAACGCTTCTGACTTTGACGTCTTTGCTCTCGACGTCGTCTGGATTCCCGAGTTTGCCCGCGCCGGCTGGTTACACGACCTGACACCGAGACTTGGACCTACTGGGCTAACGGACTTCATCGCCAGTCCTGTGGCCGCAGCCACCCAAGGCGGTCGCGTATACGCTGTTCCCTGGTTTGTCGACGGTGGCGTGTTGTATTACCGTCGCGACTTGTTAGACAAGTACGGTCTTGCCCCACCGCGGCAAATTTACACCACGCCAGTAGATCTCGTCGTCGCGCAACTGGTAGGGAACCCGCCGATCAACCTCGTCGCTACAGAGCGACGAGAGCACAGCTTGGTGCTCTGTGACGGGAGCGAGATCCCCATTCCACAGCAATATACCGAACGCTTTGTGACAATGCCAAGGCACCTTCAGCTCGGCATATGGTAGGACATGAGTTTGAGGGTCATTGTGACCGATAACAGAAATCATCTGTTCTGTGGGGCTGGGGATGTTGCTGCCAGGTCGTCGAGCAACGCCTTCGCTTCTTGCAGGTCTGTGGTAGCAAAGCCTTCGGTGAACCAGTGGTAGATGTCGGACAACATATTGTGTGCTTCGGCGAGTCGCGTACGTATTACATGGTGCGTGTTGCGCAGTGCGTAATCCTGGGCTTGCTGTTGTCGCAGGCGGACAAGGCTCATGGTGGCGCGGAGTTCGAGGGATTTAGCTTGCTGTGTGTGAGCAATCTCAATAGCTTTGAGAAAATACCCTGTGGCCTCTTCTTCGACTTTGGACTTTGGACTTTGGATTTTGGACTGCAGCGTTAGCGTTCCTTTCAGCCGATAAATTTCTGCCTCGTAATATCGCTCACCAGTACGTGCGACATGCCGCAACGCTGCTTCAAGCTCAATCAATCCTTCCTCGGGCTGACCATTCAGTGCGTACGCCTCAGCTAGTAGCGCCAGATGACGCGATCGCTCCAGCTGTGTTCCCGCGGCTTCACACATCGTAAGGCCTTCACGGATCTGCGTGACTCCTGTTGTGGGTTGTCCTTGTTGGGCCGAGATCCACCCTTGCGTGATCAGCTCACGCGCTCTGCCTTCACGAAAATCTTGCTCATTGCTGAGGCGGCGGTGTGTATCCATATACACTTGGAGCAGCGGTAACTCGCGGGTGCCGTAAAGTAAGCGGTGATTGAACGGCGTTCTTTCCTCACACGAAGAGAGGTGCAAGATGAGCACACCCGGTCGAGAAACAGAGCGGGAATTTGTGACTCTCTATAGAGGAGGAAGGTATGCAGCTGAGTAGTA
>VGTJ01000142.1 GCA_016874775.1 Deltaproteobacteria bacterium | reverse complement strand
ACTCAGAAATGGGCTCCTGCAGCACCATTGGCAACGCCGGTCTTAGCTTGTCGGGGCCGTGCCGCCAAGCATAGCACTGTCTCGTTTCTGCCTCCACGCTCCGCGCCGCGCGCTGTGGAGGACTCAGAATGACACAGCCGAGGTATTGTAGTTATTCTGATAGACATTTGGTGCCTACACTTTCGCTAACACCAAACTGCCGTAACTGTCACGACTGATATTCCATCCCGGAGGGACGACCACGGTCGTGTCAGGTTCCTCAACGATGAGTGGGCCTGCTTGGGTTCCATTAATATCAGCGCGGCGGCAAACGGTGGTCTCGAGGAGGCCATGTTGTGCACCGAAGAACACTTTGCGCGGCTCACTGCGTGATGCTGAAGAGGCCGAGGGGAGGCTCTTTGCTGCTAAGTCCGCGAAACGCAGATTGCTCACCGTAGCCAAAGCCCGTAGTCGGACACTGACGACTTCAATCGCATCATCAGTGTTGTAACCGAAGGCTTGCTCATGTGCTGCACGAAACCGCGTTGCCAGGCTATTCAATAAGTTGTCCGCACGCTCATTGGCAGGGAACGGTATAGTCAATTCTTGCAGTTGATAGCCGTATTTGAGATCGATATAGGGCTCGAACCGTACCTGCTCGCGGGTGATGCTCTCTCGACGCATCGCTTCCAGTGCCCCCTGTTGCATATCTTCATAAAGAGCCGCAATTTTGCCGGGCTCAATCGCTGAGAGTGGTGTGACAACACTGCGGATGTAGTCGTGGCGATAATCTGCCAGCAATAACCCCAATGCACTGAACAGGCCAGGAAAGACCGGTACCAGCACTTTGGTGATTTCTATCTCCTCCGCGAGTGCCGCGGCATGGATAGGACCAGCACCACCGAAAGAGACCAAGGTGTAATCACGCGGATCACGTCCGCGTTCAGTTGATACCGCACGCAGGGCACGCATCATTGTGGCGTTGGCGATTTGGGTGATGCCATACGCAGCCGCATACGTCTCTAATCGAAGTGGTTCAGCAACTTGCTGAGTGATCGCTTGCCAGGCAGCATTACGGTCAATGTGCATGGTCGAACCGGCAATCGTCCGCGGATTCATGTAGCCAAGCACGACGTTAGCATCTGTCACTGTTGGTTTTGTTCCGCCACGAGAATAACAGACTGGCCCAGGATCGGCTCCCGCGCTCTGCGGTCCGACCCGCAAAGCACCGCCACCATCGATCCACGCCGTACTGCCGCCACCCGCACCAACCTCAACAATATCGAGTGATGGCACTCGCAACGCGTGCCCACCTTTGTAGAACTGATGGGTAGAAACGTTGCCGCCACTACCAATCTCGCCAGCCACTTTCTCTGACGGGAGTCCGTTTTCTATCAGACAGGCTTTTGCCGTCGTTCCGCCCATATCGAATGAGAGGACCTTGTCGAAACCGACTTCCTTAGCCAGCCGTGCTGCGGCAAGCACCCCAGCCGCGGGGCCGGACTCGATCATGAATGCCGGTTTCTGCCGCGCCAACTCAGACGACATAATGCCGCCGTTCGATTGCATGACTAACAGTCGGTCACTATAGGATGAGAGTTGGTGTTCAAGGCGATTGAGATAGCGATCGACGACAGGGATCAGGGAAGCGTTAATGACCGTAGTGCTGGCGCGTTCATACTCACGGATTTGTGGATAAATATCCGATGACAAGCACACAACCGTTTTGGCACCTAACTCAGTTTGGATCAGCTTTGCGACTTCCTGCTCATGAACAGGATTGAGATAGGAGTTGATCAAGCAGACGGCGATTGCTTCGACTTTGTGGGCTGCCAAAGCACGGATCACTTGTCGTGCTTCGTCGACGTGCAATGGCCGCTCGACAGTTCCATCACCAAGCACACGTTCGTTTAACTCTAACCGCAACCGACGAGCGACCAGTGGTGGCGTTCTGACCCACTGCGGGTCCTGAGTATTCGGTCGCCGCTCTCCACGCATTTCCAGATCATCGCGAAATCCACGGGTAGTGATGTATCCAGTTGGTGCAGTCGTCCCTTCGATGACCGCGTTGGAGGCAATGGTCGTGCCATGAACAAAATTGTCGACACGTCCTGTCGCACCCGACTGTCGTACCAGCGCGACAATGTCTTCTCCCACACGCTCTAGGAGCGAGAGCACTTTCGTGGTCTCGATTTTTCCATCGTCTCTCAGGACGAGGACATCTGTAAAAGTACCGCCGATATCAAAGCCGACGCGCATTGGGCCTCCTCTTACTCACGAGTCATACTCGCAGCTAAGCCGGGCATCGAAGGATCGACGCCCCGAGTTGTCACCCTGAACGAAGTGAAGGGTCTCTCAGAGAGATTCTTCGCTTCGCTCAGCATGACAGAGCTGGGCTGCCTCATCGTAAAGTACACGCATGTCGTGCACTCCGATCTGAGACAGAAAACTTGACGCTTCTTCAATCCGCCGCCGTCGCCGGGGAACTTTGCTTGCTACGTCGCAACGCCAGCGTGGCGTCGTGGTCGAGCGTCAGCCGTTCGGGATCGATGGCGACGCCGTAGACGGTTCGTGCACGCTCGACAGTGATCTTCCCCTCGACAACATCCAACAAGACCATCTCTGGATCACGCTCGTACGCGCTGCCGTACCCACCAGAACCATGCACTTTGTGATAGACGCGATCACCTGGCTTCACGTGAAGATGCACGTGTGCCTGTGGAGGAAGTACGGTCTGTTGTTCGCCGGATCGGTGAATATTCACCGCATCGCCGCCTCGTCCACCGCCGTCGAGTCCCTCAGAGCCGCGCAAGCCGACGGTTCGTAGCAACACTTCGGCTGGTTGGCGAAAACGCCACTCGCGATACACGGACACTGATCCACGGTGCTGTCCTGCTCCCTCGGTATCAGGCACAAAACCAAATCCTTCAATGATCACCGGGTATTCCCGCTCTAACAACTCTGCTGGCATCGATCCGTAGCCACCACCCATCACTAGAGGTGAAGCGCCATCGACGCCATCAACCTGGGGTCGACCACCCCAGCCGCCAAAGAACACATCCATGAACGACTGATAGCGCTCTCCATTCTGGCTGGTGAAGTGAAGCATATCTGCGCCTTCACCGACTCCGCCCAGTCTGCCAGGGAGCGCTTTGGCAATAGCGCGATAGACCATGTTACTCAGTGTCATCATGAGTGAGGCACGGCCACCGACTGCAGCCGGGTAGCGTGGATTGAGCAGCGTCCCCGGTGGCACGACTACGTCAATGGCACGAGCAAAGCCGATATTGGTGATGGCGTCACTCGGGAGAATCGATTTGAAAGGGGCACGAGTGACGGCTTTAGTCGAGACGAACGGAGCGTTGATCGACGCATTGACCTGCGGCGGTGCGTCTGACAAATCGATAGTGGCATGGTCCCCGTCGATACGGATAGTAACCTTGAGCGGAACCGGACCACCCGTGACTTCATTCTCGTCCTCAAATACAGTCTCTTCGCGATACACGCCTGAAGGGATTTGCCGAATCGCTTCACGGGTCACACGCTCGGAGTAGTCGACCAGGTAGTTACACGTCGCGTCAAACTTCTCCATGCCATACTTATCTAGTACCTTGGTAAATTGCTCTTGACCTTTCCAACAACTCGCGACCTTGGCATCAACATCCCCAACCCATTCTTCGGGAGTACGAACGTTCGCAACGATCTGTTCCAGTAACACGTCGTTACGTTTACCGGCGTCATAGAGTTTCAACATCGGAATGCGGACCCCTTCTTCAAAGCTGGACTGACACAAGCTCGAAATGCCACCAGCAAAGCGTCCACCGACATCGGTGTGGTGAGAGTACGAAATGAGGAATCCGACCAAGTTGTCTTTCCAGAATGCTGGGGCAATCAAGGTGATGTCAGGCATGTGTGACACGCCAAAATATGGATCGTTGCCGATGATGATATCTCCGGGATTGAGAGACTTACCATGCTTGGCCAACACAGCCGCCATGGTGTCGATGAAGACGCACATTTGATAAGGAGAGCCACCTTCTCCAACGAGGCGACCGTGACGGTCACACACTGCGGTGGCAAAGTCGCCAACTTTACACATGCCCGAGCGTCCAGTGCGATAGACCGTGAGGGTCATCTCCTCCGTGATGGCGGCGATTTGGTTGCGAATGACTTCGACGAGAATGGGATCGAATGGTCGGTCCATAGAGCCTCCGTGTTTATAGGAACATTAGTAGGGGTACCCCAATGTGGGTGCCTTTTCTTGGGCGGCCATCCTTCGACAGGCTTAGGACAGGCTTCGGGCCGCCCCTACAAGTGCATATAACGTGCATGAGACTGTACCACTGCCGTTATTTCCCGTGGAGCATTAAAGCCATGACAGTGAACCAGCGCGTTTCATTGAGATCAGCGTTGTAGACGACTTTGTGCGTTTGAAAGAGCGATGCTCGATCGCGCTCGTAATCCATAGATAACTGTGCGGCGAGCTGCGGGAGCCACACCGGATTATTCCACGGGTTAAACTCGGGGTGAAAATACACTTGCAGAAACGTGCGACGGTGTTTGTCTTCGTGATCGTACGCGAACGTATACAAGTTCGTGTAGGTTTGCGTATCAAGATACAGTAGGCGGCGACCATAAAGTGGGTGCGATGATGGTGACTTTGCTTCGACCACGATGGCTTTACGCAGTTCCCATGAATCTACCGGATACCAACCGCCTCTCCCACCGAGTGTTGGGGCGGTGTTCTTGATGGGGCTAGGTGCAAGGACGACTTTCTCACCAAGATACTTCCAATCATAAACATGCACATAGCCATTGAACCCGGAGGTGTCTTCTGACAAGAGCTGCCCATTGCCTGGTGCTTCGTACGGATTGTACACCACTTTGCGCGTGCGTCGGGTGCGAGGGTCATAGACCCACTGGTCATCTAACCGTGTGTCGTCTTCGTGCGTGACACTCACAATTTGTCTCCCTTCGGCGTCAGATGGAGCAACAATGCGCATGTAGCGTTTTCCGTAGGTGCCGCTACGATTCCACGCCTCACGGCGGTCCTGGGCATCGGGCTTATGGGGACGGAACATCATGACGATATAAAAAGCTTCCGACCGCTCCAACGTACCACTACCAGTGCGATGTTCGTTGGTTGGCCAGTATTGGACGCTATCGCCACGGTCACGGTAGCGATAATTCCACGCCGCTTTTTTCCCTGCGTTGGGGTCTTGCAGATCAAGCAGCGGAAACGGCAAACCACCCTCATAGTTTTGCAGCAGGTTGTCGCCTAAGGCGGTTTTGCCGATATTGTTGACCGTCGCCTCGACATACTCCGTGCGCAACGGAGTGTTCGTGGTATCCTGTACGGTAAAAGATAAATCCCCGGCGGCAACACGATCGAGAAGTTCTGGTGGCAGCACGTCTTTTGCTACGTGAGCATTGGATTTGTCGAGCGTCATGCCAGCCGTGATACCAGCGACTTTCGTCGGGCCGTCTCGATACGGAAACAGCAGGTCGCGAACTTTCGCCTGCTCGGCGGTATCTGCGGCTCTGGCATTTACCAGCGCTGCCAAGGTGGAAAATACAAGTAGTGAGGCACAAAAGATGGATCGACCTTGGGTCACTGTCCCCTCCTTATACTAGACATGTTGGTCGATCAGATGTCATGACCGACCTCGTTGCCCATAGCGAACCTGGAGCCATTGATCAAGGGAGTTTCCGGAAGCCCTGGTCCATTGCCACGAGAGGCATTGTAGCGCTAGGATACGGACCATGAGCGTAGATAAAAGTCCGCAAAGTAATGGGGAATAATAAAGGAGGGCTCATGCAATACGATCTTATTATTCGTAACGGGACAGTGATCGACGGGTCAGGGATGCCGCGTTTTCGCGCGGACGTGGGCATTACCCAAGGCAAGATCGCCAAGATCGGTAAAATTCGTGAATCAGCGAAAGAAGTGATTGACGCCGACGGCCATGTGGTGACGCCGGGTTTTGTTGACGGTCACACCCACATGGATGCGCAGGTGTTTTGGGATCCATTGGGCACCTGCTCCTGCTGGCATGGTATTACCAGCGTGGTGATGGGGAACTGTGGCTTCTCGCTGGCGCCATGTAGTGAAAAAGACAAACTGCTAGTGATGCGTAACCTCGAACGGGCGGAAGATATTTCCCCTGAAGCGATGGAAGCCGGCATCAAATGGAGCTGGACGACCTATCCAGAATACCTCGATGCAGTGGACCGCTTACCGAAAGGCATTAACTACTCGGCCTACATTGGACACTCAGCCCTGCGTACCTACGTTATGGGGCAGCGGGCATTTACCGATGCGGCGACACCTGACGACCTCGCAGCGATGAAGCGCGAGGTTGAGAACTCTATTCGCGCTGGAGCGATGGGTTTCACGACCTCGCGTACCCGTAACCATCAGACACCAGATGGACAGCCGGTGGCGAGTCGCTTGGCGACCTGGGATGAAGTACGGCAGTTAGTCGGTGTGATGGGAGATCTCGGCGCTGGGATCTTTGAAATCGCTGGAGAAGATACCGACATTAACCCAGAGCTACGAGAAGATTATCTTGGTCGCTTGAAAGCCCTGGCTGTAGACACTGGTGTACCTATCACCTTTGGTGTCTTTCATCGTCGCATGGCGCCAGACCTGTGGCGGCAATATCTGGCAACGATTGATGATACTGTTGCTTCCGGTGGTCGCATGTTTGCCCAGGTGCATAGCCGCTCGATCAACGTGGTGCTGTCATTCCAGAGCACGACGCCATTCGACAAACTACCGGTGTGGCGTGACATTCGCAAACTGCCATTGGCTGAACAAGAAGCCAAACTGCGTGATCCTGATGTCCGTCGGCAATTGATCGCAGCCGCGTATGAAACTCCACAGGACTCAAAAATGCGGGTGGGGACCGAGCCGCGCAAAGCCAATTTCAAATGGTTGTTCGTGATGGAAAAGGCGACGCCTCCGTTTCGCTCGCTGGCCGAGATTGCTGCCGAGCAGAACAAAGATCCAGTGGAACTGTTTATCGATTTGTCACTGGAAAAAGGGATGAAGCAGTTCTTCATTCAACCACTGGTCAATGAGAATGAAGAGTATGCGTTAGAAATGATGAAGCACCCGCGTGCGGTGGTAACCTTCTCTGACTCTGGCGCGCATGTGTCACAGATCATGGACTCGTCGTTGCAGACGCACTTGCTGAGCTATTGGGTGCGACAGAAACAAGCCCTGACTTTAGAAGAAGCAGTGCGTATGCTCAGCTTCGTTCCGGCGTCGCAGTGGGGATTGAGTGGTCGCGGGTTGTTACGCGAAGGCTGGAATGCTGACGTGATCGTATTCAATCCAGACACCGTGGCACCGATGATGCCAGAGTTGGTTTTTGATCTGCCTGCAGGCGCACGTCGTCTCAAACAGAAGGCGGCGGGTTTCTTGGCGACCGTGGTCAACGGCCAGGTCGTGTTGCGCAACAACGAACACACTGGTGCACTACCAGGGAAGTTACTGCGCGGACCGTTGGCGAGGGGAATGTAAAAGCAGAATCGGAGAGCCGGGAAATCGGAGAATCGGTGCAGAAAATGGGGGAGAGGTCGCCGGTTCTCCCTGTCTCCGATTCTCCGTTTCTTCTTTTTGTTTTGTTTATGCCTGCGCGTGCATCTCAGCGTACCGCGCTTGTTCCTTAGGCAGTTTGAACGCCGGATCATTCTGTAGCACCGGCAGCACCTTTTCAGCAAACAACTTGAAGCTGCGTTCTAATTTCGCATACGGCAGACCCCCGAAAGCAAATGTACCAATGGCGTGTTCGAGTGGCACGGTGTGATGAATGTAGCGGAATTTTTCTAAAACCTGCGCCGGAGTTCCAGCCGCGTGTAAGCTGCGATAAAACTCAATGGCTTTGACTTTCGCTTGCTCATCGACACTGAGCTTGGTGTAGGTCTTGGCGAGCTTGGCGTAGAATTCGTATCCTTTCACGCCAGATAAATGACCATCGGAAAATTTGTAATGTCGGTCGATGGAATCGAACATCGCTCCTAAATGCGTTGCTCCGAGATCCTCAGCTTCGTGCGCATCATCTGCCACAAGCACGTTAAAGAGTCCGATCGGTGGCCGTGGGGTATGCCCATTCGCTTGTGCAGCATCGCAATAGCGGCGATAATCAGTCGCTGTGTCTTCCCAACTGCGCTGGGCAACGATCAACACGCCGAAGCCCATCTTGGCCATGATTTCTGCTGACTCCGGACTGATCGTTGACGCATAGAAGCGCTTCTCAGGATGCGAGATCGCTCGTGGACGAATCTGAATCTCTGGGACCTTGTAGTATTTGCCATCGAACGAGAAACTTTCTTGCGTCAGTCCCTTACGAATAATCATTGCGCTTTCGACAAAGCGTTCACGCGCTTCTTCCATCGGAATACGGAATCCGGCGTATTCAATCGATGCCGCACCACGACCAAAACCGAAAATCGTCCGTCCTCCTGAGACGGTATCTAACAGGGCGATTTTCTCTGCCACCTCAACGGGGTCATGCCACGGCAGCACGATCACCGCAGTGCCAAGCTGGATGCGTTTCGTGCGACCAGCCACATACATGAGCAATGAGCAAGGGTCAGGTGACATCACATACCCAGTAAAGTGATGGTCGAGAGTCCAGACGGAATCGAAGTTCAGCCCTTCCGCCATATCTGCAATTGCCAGTTCATCCCGATAGGTTTCTGAGTCTGGTTTATTGTTAAAGCTGGTAAGTTGTAAGGTCATTCCTACTTTCATACGGCCCTCCTTTGCGTTGTGCGCGCGAGGCTCCTCCTTACTGTGATGCTGATGGTGGCGTCAAGAGGTTGCGAAACAGAGCCCTTATAGAAAACCTCCAGCAGGATGGAGGTCTCACCGCAACTCTCCTTCCTCATAAGGGTAGGTTTTTTATCCAAGCCTCAATTGGCGCGGATTTCCCCTCGTGAGGAGCCGCGTGTTCGTCATGCCCGCGCAGGCGGGCATCCAGGAGCTTCACCCCTGAACGATTGCCTATTCTCCCTGGATTCCCACATTCGCGGGAATGACGTCTCGTCTCTTCTCAGCGTAAAAGCCTACCCCTAAAAGACCTTCCCCCCTGACGGGGGGAAGGAACTCTGAAAGATAATGCCACACGCTACGACGGCTTTTTTTATAGTTTTGTCGCATCTTGTCTGAGCCCCTCGTGACATGGCACAGTAGGGGGCCAGATGCCCCGCTTAGACGAGGTGGCGCGTAGTAGCGCCCAAAGGAGGCTCGCATGTTCAAGATTGGTAAGTTGTTCCACCTGACGCATGTGGTGGACGATCTCGACGCAGTTGATAAGTGGTACGACGATGTGTTTTCGTGCAAGCGTTTCTACAAGGGTTACGAAAAGTTAGCAGGACGCGACGCGTCACTCCTCGTGATCGGTGAGGTCCTCATGGAACCGATGATGCCTGCCAAGCGGGAAAACTTGCGTAACCTCTCAGTCAAAAAATTCCACGACCGTTTTGGTCAGCATTTCCATTCCCTGGCGTGGTACGTCGATGATGTCGAGGCAATCTCCGCACGGCTCGATCAAGCGAACTTGCGGCAGTACAATATCGTCGGTACGCAGGTGAAACCACCGCATAAGATGGATGCGGTCTGGACGCATCCGCGCGAAACACCAGGCCAGTTGGAGTTTGCCCTGAATGGTGATTTTGCTAAAGATCCCCGTTTTGAACCGGACTGGTCAAATAAACCCTGGCGTGAACATCCACTAGGGATTGAGGGCGCCTCACACATTGGTGTAGTCGTCGGCGACTTGAACAAAGCAAAGCGACTGTATTGCGACATCCTAGATGGAACCCTGATACATGAGGAAGAGGTTCGGGGCCGCAAGCACAGCGCCTTCGTTGCCGTCGGTGAAGACACGGTGATTGAACTGATCCATCCTCAGTCGCTGACAAGCCCAGAAGGACGCGACTTGGAGCAAAATGGCGAGGGCTTTCACTCACTGATCTTCAAGACGCTTAATCTTGGCAAGGCGCGTGAGTTTCTGCAAAGTAAACAGATGAAGCCCGAAACCGAGGACGCTGATACAATCGTGCTCGGCCCAGAGCAGGCGTTCGGCATGGTCGTCGGTTTCACCCAACGCCGACTTCCGAACGATCCACGCTAGTATTCGACGAACAACCATAAGGAGACCCTATGAAAGCAATGTACTTTTTCCTGCCAACCCTCCCTGCAACCATCGAAGAGCGCCGCTCGCAGCGTCCAATTGCGATGCAGCCTGAACGTTGGCAGCGGATGATCGATGAAGTGGTTCAAGTCAGCCAGCTGGCTGAGGAGGTCGGTTTTGATGCCGTCTGTTTCCCTGAGCATCATCTACATAGTGAAGGGATTGAGATTGGCAGTTTGCCAGTGCTTACTCAGCACGTCATTCATAACACCAAACGTATCAAGGTCGGCCCCATTGGTTATGTGCTGCCGGGCTGGAATCCGCTGCGACTTGCATTGGAAATTGCCTGGCTTGATCAACTGACCAAAGGCCGAACATTCGTTGGTTTCGCCCGTGGCTATCAAACCCGCTGGCTCAATCAGATGGCGCAGCTCATTCATGTAGGTGCCACTGCCAGTGACAAAAGCGAAGGCGACCGGGTGAATCGCGAGGCATTTGAGGAAGTTTACCGCTTCTTGAAACTCGCGTGGGGTGATGAGCCGTTTCGTTTCAAAGGCAAGTATTACGAATATCCGTATCCCCAAGAAGGTACGCCGTGGGCTGCGCATGAGTGGACTCGCGAGTATGGATTCCCCGGTGAAGTCGATGATCAGGGGCGTATCCAAAAGATCAATGTCGTGCCGAAGCCGTATCAACGGCCCCATCCGCCATTGTTCCAAGCCTTCTCTATTAGTGAGGAAACCGTGCGTTGGTGTGCACGTGAAGGGATTACGCCGACGATCTTGATTTCGCAACCGCCGCAAGTGCGCAAGTTAGTCGAAGCGTATCACGAAGAAGCAACCAAAGCCGGACGTACCGTCAAGCTCGGCGAAAGCGTCGGCGTGTTGCGGGCGATGTATTTTGCTGAGAATAAAGAAAAGGCACGGGCGCTAGCAGAACAAGGTATTTGTGGTGTCGCGTTCCGCAAGTTCTTCTATCATTTTGGCTTCTTTGAAGCATGGCGTGAGCCTGCGGATGAAGCAAAGTGGCCGAGCGGAAAAATGATGTTGCCGCCAGAAGAGTGCAGCATTCAACGCATGGAACGTGCTGACTTCACCTACCTTGGGAGTGTTGACGATGTGCGCCGCAGCATGGATGCGATGGTGGAAAACGTGCACCCTGAGTGGCTCGTCTGGCAAGGTGACCAAGGCTTTCTGCCACTCGACGAAGTGAAGCGACAAGTGGAGACTTTCGGAAAACATGTGTTGCCGCGGTATAGATAAGGGAGTGTGAGAAAGAAGATTCATGCTTCGACACCCTCAGCATGAACGGAAAGTGTTACCGGTATTGAGAGCAAACCCGTTCACCCTGAGCCCTGAGCTTGTCGAAGGATCGAAGGGTGAACGGGAGGTTCCTTAAACGCCCGAAGTAAAAAAAAGGAGGTTGTATGATCGATCTACACTATTGGCCTACACCGAATGGGAAGAAAGTGACGATCTTATTAGAAGAGTGTGGGATGCCGTACAACGTGGTGCAATGCAACATTGGTCGCGGAGATCAGTTCACCGACGAATTCTTGAAGATTTGCCCGAATAATCGCATGCCTGCGCTGGTTGACCATAAACCCCTAGGAGGTGGTGCCCCGATCACCATCTTTGAGTCTGCCGCGATCATGATGTACATCGCCGAAAAAGCGGGCAAGTTTTATCCACAGGATGTCCGCAGTCGCTACGATGTCAATCAATGGGTGATATGGCAGATGGCCAACCAGGGACCAAAAAGCGGTGAATGTGGCCATTTTCGCCGTCTGGGAGAGAGCCAAGGTGACCAATCCTATGCCGTGCGACGGTTTACTGATGAAGTGAACCGCATCTTTGGGGTGCTTAACAATCAGTTATACAGGAATCGCTATCTCATTGGTGACACCTACACCATAGCTGATATGATTTGCTACCCCTGGGCAGTGCTATGGAAAGCACAGGGACAGGATATTGAGGAGTTCAAGTACACCAAGCGCTGGCTTGATGAACTGTCCGAACGTCCTGCGGTACAAAAAGGTATGGCCGTCGGCAACGAATGGCAAATGGACATGACTAAACTTCCTAAGGAAGAGCAGGAGCGCCTGCGCAAGTTGCTGTACAATCAGCGAGCAAGGCCAGTGCCGGCGTAAAGGGAGCTTCACCATTCTTCAACTCTCGACCCTCACCCTATCCCTCTCCCTGGCAGGGAGAGGGTAGTACAAGCGTAGCGAGTACGGGTGAGGGTGATGTTAGAGGAATAGCCAACTGAAAATCGGTTTAGATTTCTTAACTCCTCCCGCTGTGTTCATCACACTGCTGAGAAACACAACGAACAACACCAGAGGAACCTCGCCATGAAATTCGGAGTCTTCTTACCCAACGGCAGTAACGGTTACATCATGAGTAAAGCTATCCCTCCGTACTTGCCGACCTGGGAACTCAATAAAGCCGTTACTATTGAAGCTGAACGTCAAGGTCTTGATTTTGTCTTGTCAATGATGAAGTTTCGCGGCTTCGGTGGTGAGACCGGCTATTGGGACGCATGCATGGAGTCGTTCTCGCTGATGTCAGCTTTGGCGAGTGTCACAAATAGGATTGGTTTGATTCCCACTGTTACAATTCTTGCCCTGCATCCGGCCTATGTGGCGCGCATGATGTCGACGTTAGATGACATTAGTGATGGACGCGCGGCGTTGAACATTGTCTCGGGGTGGAACAAGCCTGAATACGAACAGATGGGATTGTGGCGCGGCGATGAGTATTACCTGCAACGTTATGAGTATGCGCTCGATTATGTGCAGATCCTTCGTGCCTTGTGGAAAGATGGACGAGTGACGCATCAGAGCCGCTTCTTCGATCTCGCTGATTGCAGCTGTCTGCCGACCCCAGCCCATGAGATTCCAATTGTATCAGCAGGCCAATCGAGCGCTGGGCGCAAGTTTGTTGCACAGATTGGTGGTTATAGCTTTGCGATGGCGGCGCCAGAACGAGTACGGGGCCTTGCTGCAGATTTGCACCAACAGGCGACACAATACAAAACGCGCGTTGGGACGTTTGCCCTGTTGCATTTGGTCGCTGACGAAACTGATGATCTTGCGTGGCAGAAGGCCAAGACGATTGCTGCGCAAGGCGATGTGGCAGCGATTCAGAACATGGTGAAGTCAGCAACACTCGACTCAGTGAAAGACGGTACGACTGAACAACTGCGTGAATCTGCATCGGCCGATGCAGGGTTGCTCGCTGGTGATATTGAAGTGGCGAACATGGCGTTTATGGGTTTCCCCGCGCTGGTTGGTTCCTACGAGGCTGTGGCGCGTAAGATTGATGCGATTGCCACTGACCCGAACATCGAAGGTTTACTGTTCAGCTGGCCAGAGTGGGTTTCGGGCATTCGCACTTTTGGTGAACGCATTATTCCATTGCTGGAATGTCGACGTGGATGGGACAGCGAAACGATGGGCGGGCTGCGGGGGACAGGAAAAACAGGGATAAAAGGAGGATAAAAGCAAGCAGCATATTTTTCTCATTTCCCCATTTCCCCTTTTACCCCAGCTTCTTAATTTGGCTTCTGGTGAAACGCATCTCTCCCTGTCACTTCCACCGGTTCTTCAACCACAGGAATATCAAGATTAATCACAACCGGCTCCTGGTCACTGCGCACTAACACGCACGACAGCGGTTGCTCTGGGCTGGCGTTAATCTCTTGATGTGGCACGTAGGGTGGGACATAAATGAAATCTCCAGGCCCAGCTTCGGCATAGAATTCCAATTTCTCGCCCCAGCGCATACGAGCTTTGCCACTGACGACATAAATCATACTCTCTAACTCGCCGTGATGATGTGCTCCGGTCTTCACATTCGGTTCAATTTTGACCGTGCCTGCCCATAGCTTCTTGGTACCAGCAGTTGCATGGGTAATCGCTGCCGCCCGCGTCATGCCTGGGGTTTGCGGGGTGTTAAGATCGAGTTGATCGCTATGGACAATACGAACGCCATGCTCGCGCCAGTTGGGTTTTGTTTCGCTCATTAGATAGCTCCTCACAAGGGTAAGTAAATTACCATATTCGTCCACTCACTTTGTTCGCTACAATCGAGGAGTGTGACGATTTCTTCAATGACTTGCCCAATAGCTAAGGAGTCAGGGACTGCAATGATACCAGGCATTGGCTCCCCTGCTTCAACTCGATTGTAGGCGTAACGGGGAATAGTTTTGAGATCATGGGTGACGAGAATGCGGTGATGTTCGGCGGCCCAAGCCAGTAAGGGAGGATCTTTTACCCCTTGCAAAGGCGTATTCTGAACAATCACGAAGTCGAGGTTTGGATAACGCAATCGAAGTCCGCGTAAAATACGCTGATCGAAATTCTCATCAATCAACAAACGCAGCATAGTGGGGAAAGGTATAGTTCAGTGTGACTGCTTCTGCGTCCTGCGCGCGCGAATTCGCTCACGAAAAGTGGAAACCTCTGGGCGACTTTCCACGTCTTGCCTGAGCGAGTGTGCTGCTTGCTCTTGCACTCTGAGGTATGCATCTATCTTCTCTCGTTGCTCCAAATAGTACGCAATTGCACCATAGACAGCCTGCAAGTTGACAGACGGGAAACTATCCTGAATTTGTTCTGCTGTTGCCCCTTGTTGGAAGGCATGAATGATAGAATCCAACGTGACGCGAGAACCATGTATGCGAATGGTTCCATCCGTTCCGTACTCCAAAGGGGCCGTGTATGTGAAATCTGTATGATCCATGAAGATCGATTATACACGCATAATGAGTAAGTCAACGAGACGAGCGTTTCTTGTTGTTTATGCCGGAAACACCACTGTCCCTGCCTCCCGCGTATCGTACCCACCCAGCGTGGTGGCTTTCTGTTGCAATTCGTCTGAAGTCAATACTTGTAAAAGTGCCTGGATGGGCTTGGTGAAATAGTGATCTTTGAGCACAACCAGGTCAAACCGCTCTTGCACAAGTGGTGAGAATATCAACCCTAACAACCGGGCGACAGCTTCGGTGGCAACTCCAACATCCGCATATCGACGCAGAATCTGGAGTCCGACTTCCCAATGGGTCCACACTTCGGTGTCGTAGCCCTTGAGGTGGTTCACTTTGAGTTTGTTGGTTTCGATGTGTTGATCAATCAGCCAACGTATGCCAGAGCCACGTTGGCGATTGACGAAGTGGACTTTGCGGCGACGAAAGTCAGCAAATGACGTGACCTGTGGTCCATCGGTGCGCGACAATAATCCTACCCGGCGATGCCATAAGGTGATAGCAACGACTGTTCCTTCGGCGAACTGCTGCGTCAGGAACGGTGTGTTATATTCTCCGGTTGTGTGATCACGAAGATGAGCGAGTGCAACGTGCGCTTTGCCGTTCTTTAACGCATCCAATCCACCGAAACTCCCGAGGTTGGTAGTGTAGACGAGATACTCAGGAAAGCGCAGACGAGTGAGTTCCAATAACGCACCAAAAAGAAGATCATCACTGCCGGCAGTCAGGAGGCCACGATCAAGACCAAAGCGTTCGGCGACTGCCATCGGGCGCGTGGTGCCGAGGTTTTTGGTTTGCGCACTGCGCTGTATCCACTTTTCAACGAGAGTTTGTGGGAACAGCCATTTCCCGGTGACGCGTGTACACGGAATTCTTCCCGTGCGGACCAGGCGATAGACCTGCTTTTCGTTGATTTGTAAGTACGCCGCGACCTCGCGAGTGTTGAGTAGTGTCTCTGGCATTTTTGTGCTCTGTGAGAAAAAATTAACAAAAAATAACGAATTCGTACTATAAAAAGGAAAATTATCTGACTTTCATTGACAGTTCTAGAGTCCCATGGTAGCGACTGTCCGCGCACTTGTAATGGTGCGTGGAGGGATTATGAAACGTCGGCTTGGAGGTCCTCTTGTTGTCCTCTTGTTGTTTGCTGCAACCTGTTCTTTTGCTCAGCCTGCGGCTCCTGCTCAACCGGAAGTGATTTTTGCGACGACCACGAGCGTACAAGATGCTGGGCTGCTGGATGTGATCGTCCCGATGTTCGAGAAAGACACCGGTTATCGCGTGAAAGCGATTGCGGTTGGGACAGGGCAAGCGCTGGCTATGGCTGGACGTGGTGAAGCTGATGTCATCCTGGCGCATGCACCGGATGCTGAGAAGAAGTATGTTTCTGAAGGTTCGCTCATCAATCGCCGCTTGCTGATGCACAACACGTTTCTTCTTGCTGGCCCAACAGCCGGTCCAGTGAAAGTAAAAGAAGTGAAAAAAGCAGTTGAGGCACTCAAGAAGATTGCTGAAACGAAGTCGACGTTTATCCCTCGTGGTGATGATTCCGGTACCCATAAACTGGAAATGAAGCTGTGGGGGATTGCTGGCGTCAAACCCGAGGGCGAGTGGTACCTCCAAGCTGGGCAAGGGATGGGCAAGACGCTAGCTATTGCTGGTGAGAAACAAGCCTATGTCATTACTGACCGGGCGACCTATCTCGCCTTTCAGAAGATCATCGGGTTGAGCATTTTGCTCGAAGGTGACCCGGCGTTCCTGAACATCTATCACGTGATGGAAGTAAATGCGGAGAAGTTTCCCAAGATTAACGCGGCTGGCGGGCAAGCTTTCGCTAATTTCTTACTCTCGGCCAAAGTCCAAGAAGTGCTCAAAACCTTTGGTAAGGAGAAATTTGGTGAAGCACTATTCTATTCGGATGTTGGGAATACGGAAGAAGCGCTTCTCTCAGTGAAAAATGCAGAGTGAAGACCGGAATGGAGCGTCTGAAACGTAGGGCATGAAATGGGGAACACAGTGTGATTTGCATTGAGCGTGACAGATGTTGCGTGATGAAGGAAGAGGTACTAAGGCGGTGGCAGGAAACAACTTACCGCAATAGTGATTGACCGGAGTGGAGAGCCTCTGCACAAGAGCAGGGATGAGAGACGAGACCATTGTGTGCTGGCTTCGGTCTAAGTATCGAAGTCTGGTCGAAGAGCTGGATGAACGCGGGCGAC
>VGTJ01000141.1 GCA_016874775.1 Deltaproteobacteria bacterium | reverse complement strand
CAAAGGCCTACAGGTCTCCGACGATGAGTTTCAAGCGCTCAATATCAAACCCGGTAAGTTTCATGGCGATTGGAACTATACGCTTCTTCCTCGCTCTTAATCGGTAACTTAATTCTTGCCCATGCCTAACTCGATGATAACATCCGGCCCTTTGCCTTCTTCCCATACCACCCAGCTCTTCCGTTCTCCTTTGGGAACACCAAGAACAGCGAAGAAATCCGGTCCACGAAAATCCTGATGCCGTACCTGCGCCAGGCTAAAGTACAAGAACATATTGCCACCAGCGTATCCATCCGAACGTTGATCCAGCCAGGGGTGGAGGGTTTCGAGGAGCAAGAACATTTGCTGGCGGTGACGAGCAGTTTCCATCGGCTCTCCATCATCGCATGGGAGTTCGTCCTGAGTGGGTGGTAGCGCAATACCAACAGGTTCAATCTGTAGGTTTTCTTGCATGGGATGTACCCCTGAAAAGTACCTGCTTTGGAGTCTAGGCGTCGAAGATTACCTTGTCTACGCTTACAGAAAGAAGCCGGAAAAACGAAAGGGAAGAGCCACGAAAAGGAAAAGCTCAGAAAGACGTATGCTCATTTCCCCTCTAGCCTACGGCCTGCAGCCGTTCTTCTCGTGATTCCCCCTTTCGTCGGCTAATACGTCACCACCGCCCGAATCGACTTCCCCGCGTGCATCAGATCAAAGCCTTCGTTGATACGATCAAGCGGCAGCACGTGGGTAATCAGATCGTCGATATTGATCTTCTTGTTCATGTACCAGTCAACAATCTTGGGCACGTCAGTACGACCACGCGCACCACCAAAGGCAGTGCCTTTCCACACACGACCTGTGACAAGTTGAAACGGTCTGGTGGAGATTTCTTGTCCAGATCCAGCAACACCGATAATCACACTCACGCCCCAGCCACGATGGCAGCATTCCAACGCCTGACGCATCAACTGCACATTGCCAACGCACTCGAAACTGTAATCCGCGCCACCGCCAGTCAGATCGACCAGATACGGCACCAGATCACCTTGCACTTCTTTGGGATTCACGAAGTGCGTCATACCAAATTTTTCAGCTAACACCTTCCGGTTCGGATTGATATCGACACCAACGATCATATTAGCGCCAGCCATACGCGCGCCTTGGATGACGTTGAGGCCGATACCACCAAGGCCGAATATGACAACGTTAGCTCCTGGCTCTACTTTGGCGGTGTTGATAACAGCACCGATACCAGTTGTGACCCCACAGCCGATGTAACAGACTTTGTCGAACGGCGCGTCTTCCCGAATCTTGGCTACGGCGATCTCAGGCAGGACGGTAAAATTGGAAAAGGTTGAACAGCCCATATAGTGATAAATGGTTTCTTTGCCTAACGAGAAACGACTGGTGCTGTCGGGCATCAGTCCTTTGCCTTGGGTAGCACGGATAGCAGTGCACAAGTTCGTCTTGCGGCTCAGGCAGGATTTACACTGGCGACACTCAGGCGTGTACAAGGGAATGACGTGGTCGCCCTTTTTTACGCTGGTCACGCCTGGACCAACATCAACCACAATCCCAGCGCCCTCATGACCAAGAATTGCAGGAAAGATTCCCTCGGGATCACCACCAGAGAGGGTAAACTCGTCAGTGTGACAGATGCCAGTCGCTTTGATTTCGACCAACACTTCACCTGCTTTTGGGCCATCTAACTGCACGGTCTCGATCGTTAAAGGCGTACCAGCCTTATGCGCTACCGCTGCACGTACATTCATCGCATTCCTCCACAAGGCTTTTTTTAGGACAGAATCATCTCTCAGGGGCACAAACAAATCAATACAAGCATGACAATTGCGGTGTGTACGAAAGCACCGACAGCGGCCCCCACGATGAGCCCAGCAAGGCTTCCCAACAGGTGCGGCACGTCTGCGTATTGGCGGTGACTTTCCTAGGCCTGCGGTCCGAACAACACACGCAGTGCGATGTCACCGAAGAGCAGGAACAGCGCCGCAATCATGAGGGGGTTCTCTAAAGAATGAATCAGTGTCTTCTGACCTTCGCGCTTTTGCGACACGAGCGCATTCAGATCTGGGTCGATACTCCCGCCAGTTCCTTCGGCCAATTCCCGCAACAGAGCACGATTCGGCTCTTGTTGGCGGTATTCATCAAGCACTTCTCCCGGTGCTTGTCCGACCATAACCGTTTCATTCTTTTGATTCACGACTTTGCCGTTTTTGCGCTTGAGCAAAGTCACTTGTAGATTGCCTTGCCGTTTACGAGGCAATACCGCTTCATAGACACGCGGAGCAACCGGAAATAATGAGACCTCGTCAGTTTGGCTTCCGCGCGGTAACCGCGCGAGCAGGAAACTATCCTCTTCGTTGTCATAGGACTCGGCTTGGAGGATCGTACGCTCACCACGTCGGCGCGCACTAATACGATAATCCCACGGCGTTTCGTCACGAATCGCCCAGCGCACCGCTTGTGACCAAAATTTCCCGAACCCTTCCCAGCGAATCCAATCCGCCGAACCACTGCCACTCGGATCGAACGTCACAGCGACAACTTTCCCTAAGCCATACTGCCAGGTGGCTAGCAGTGGATCGTGTTCAGTATGCACATCGGTATATAACTGAACGTCCGCCCCGTCTTTGAGCTTAGTCAGCATATACTCATCAAGCGAAGGGAAGTCGCTTAATCCTTGCAATACCTGACCACGTTCACCAACTCGTGGAACGATCTCCTTCGGACTATCCTTGTCGTCGTCCTTTTCTCGCATCGCCTGACGGGTGTCTTTGATGAGCAACTGCGGCAGCATCTCGACATCCGCAACATGATAAAAGCGCCCGCCGGTTTTTTCCGACATAAAGGAGAGGAGTTGCAAGTTCACGGTGTCATCCCCAATACGAATAGTCGTAATGGTAATCTGACGCTGAGCGATCGTGGCAACGAGCGGATAGTGATCCGTGGCCGAACGATTGGAATCACCATCCGTGAGAAGAATGATATGGCGAATCGCGCCACGCATCTGCCCAAGCTGATCTGCTGCTGTCTCTAGCGCATTGTAAAAGTCCGTGCCCCCGCCATACTGTAAGCGACTAATTTTACTTACAAGATCAGCCCGGTTTTCTGTCAGCCGGGTAAGGGGAGAGAGCGTGTAGGGTTCTGAGTCGAAGGCAATGGCTCCAGCGTAATCGGTATCCTGGAGTTGGCCGAGCAGTTCGACTGCGGCTTTCTGGGCATAGTGCATCTTCTGCCCGTCATGCAAGCCGCGGACTTTGCTGTTGTACCCCATGCTGTTCGAGCGATCGATAATCACAAACAGCGCGATCGGCGTTCGCTTCTTTTTCTTTGGGCGCTGCTCACGGAAAGTGATCGGCAGCACCCGCTCGATAATCGAGTGTTGGTAGCTGAGATCACCAAACGCGCGCATCCCTCCAGCCATCAAGAACCCACCGCCAAAGTCGCGGACATAGTTTTCAATGACGGTCATTTGTTGGGCAGAGATGCCACCACGGCTCACGTCATCAAACACCAGACAGTTGTAATCAAGCAAGTCCGACAGCTGGGTGGGAATGCCTTCTGGACGACGAAACTCGACCTCAACCTCTTTCAGTTTGAGCGCCCGCGCCAGATGCGTTTTGGGATTGTCAGTAATCACGAGGGCCCGTACTTTGCCGGTTACAGCCAGTGCCGCTTGCTGATGATTGTTCCCAGGGATCGTGTCTGGCGTGGCCGTCATCTCAGCCCGTAACAGATAGTTGCCCTTCTGTGAAATCTGCGCGGGGATTTCGAGCACCGAGAGCCCTGGTGAAATCGTCAGTTCCTGACGGGTGAGCGATTGATCATTGGCGAGGACCGATACCCTTCCACGGACTGCTTTGTCGTTGCCGTTGCGCACGACTAATCGCAGGCTAAACGCACTCCCTTCGCGGACCAGAGGTGGCGCGATAAACTTCTCTAGTGATACCTCCGGATGTTGTCCCGACGGCGGGATGACCGGAAAGATTTTGATGCCCATCTGTTTCGCCAGCGCGATATTGCGCTTACTGGCCGTACCAGTCTCGTTCCCATCGGTAAGCAGGACGAGTCGTTTTTCGCCGCCTTCTGGATACAAGGCGAAGGCCCGTTCTAGTGCTCTGGCCAGGTTGGTGCCTCCACCTTGTCCAGCGGGAAGAGGAGCAAAGTTCTGAGGTGGAAACTGCACCGCATTTATCGGTCCGGGAGGAACAAGCAATGTCGTGTCAGTGGCAAACGTCAAGGCAGAGAATTCGTCATCCGGTCCCAGCATCGGAGTGAGACGATCCAGATACCCCTTCATCCAGGTCCGCCCTTCAGCAGCGATGCTATCGGACACGTCAACGGCAGCAACCAACGAAAGCTTATGTTCAGGCAAGGTCGTTTGCGTGCTGAGGCCGGCAAGCGCAGCCGTTACCAGCACCGCAGCCAACGTGCGTAACAGTGAGGCACTCAACAGCAAACCACGTCGTTTCTGCCACCAGAGCGGTATCCATAACAACGGCAACAGCCAGAGCAGTCGTAACCATTCTGGCTGCAGTATGGTGTAGGTTGTGCCAAAGAGTTCGTAGGTCATGCTCTACTCGTGCGATAATAGCGCCATAATGAATACAGCCATTCAAGCAAAATCAAACTCACTGCTCCATAATACAGCGTCCGTCCGAATTCTACCGGTACGGATTGCGTCAATTCTTGCGGTGCCTTGGCGGCAACTTGTGTCATCGTGACAGGCTGACTGTTCTCCTCGCGCCGACCAATATCCGACTCCGGTTCATCGAACAAGTTGGCATAGAGGGTTCCCCGATAACGACTCCCGGTGAGGCGATACTCTCCAACGCGGTCGATTTCGACCACATCCGTCTCAATCTTTTGCTCTTCACCTTGCGGGGAAAGGAGACGTAGGGAATCCGGCCCTGCACCTGGAGGCAAGAAAAAGGCTTCACCGGTCGGCACGAGCGTCGGTGTCGTCGGATCAGCAGGCGAAAGCCAGCGCATCGTGTTGAGGAACAGCAAAAGGAGGGTCATGTTATCCGAATTGGTCAGATTTCCTTTCCCTAAATCGAAGGCAAAACACGCCACGCGATGACCATCTTTTTCTCCAGTGAACGCCAGCGGGACTTCGCTCGTCTTCGTGCGCGAAGAGATCAGCACTTGGGCCCACGAAGGTAACGCCAACACTCGCGCTTTCTTGAGCGGAAGGGCGTCAACATAGTGCAGATTACGCAGCATTTCGTGTTCTTCACGCCAATCAAGAATGCTCACATCCTCGGCTTCAGCAACGGCAGGAAAGAGTGGATTCTGTGGTTGAGGAAACACATACAAACTGTTCGCTGACACAGTGGCACTGGGAACAAATTGGTGGAACAGCACAACATCCTGGGGCCGGACTTCCGCTGGAGAGAACCGCTCGGGGGTCAGCACGGTAAGAATTAAGCCAGGGATCGCTTCACTCACCCGCGTAATCTCTTCCTGCAACCCTTTCACACCAGAAACTAAAACCAGGCGACGATCACGCAGCTCTGCCAACCATGCGAGGGCCTGGTTATCGATACGCAGCGCATCGTCAGTTTCGATCTGCGCGATAAGTTTCCCTGGCCCTTCAAAGCCTTTGACCGAGAACGAGGTCGCTTCGCGCGCCGGAAGCGTAAACTCACGGCGGAGCATTTGTTTCTCATTCAACCGCACGGTGAGGATGCCAGTCTTCGGGCGTGCGGCATAATTACGCACGACCACATAGGCCTGTGCCTGCGAATAGCTTTGGAACGGATTCTGGTGCAGATGTAGGGCGGCAACGCCAACGTTGTCATCAGTTTTGCCCACACGGTAATACGCAAGTTCTTTGAGCTTGTCGGCGGAAAGATTCAAGACGTTGGTCGGTTGGTCGGTAAACACATAAATCTGCCCTTGTCGTCCTTCCCGGTCGCGTTGAGCCAGGGCCAACTCGATGCCTAAGTCGAGATTGGTACCCGTATCTACGGGTTTGAGGGTTTCCAGTAAATGGAGAATCAACAGGTGATCCTTAGTGAGGCCGCTGACGACCAGTGGGCGGGTACTCACACTGATAAGCATGACCTCATCGAGAACATTGAATGATTGCACGACTTTTTTTGCTTGATCACGAGCAAGGTCAAACCGTTGCGTGCGTCCTTCCCGTGCCTGCATGCTCGCTGACGTGTCGATCACGAGAATGTGGCGGTTCCCTCGCGTCTCGGTCACGATTTGTGAGCGAAATGGATGGAGGACTCCGCCAATCAGGAGCGCTAACAACAGCGCTTGCAGTAAAAATAACAGACTAGGGGTGAAACGTCGCACTCGTGCTTTGTCTTCTTTGACGAGACTCCAGAAGAGCATGCTCGGCACTTCAATGCGCGTGCGCCAACGCTCTCGTAGATAAATGAGGACGAGAATCCCGAGAACGGCTAGTAACGGTAATGCGGCTGGATTAAGGATTCCCATAGTGCGATCTAGCGAAACGCCAGTAATCCGGCGCGTGTCAGTTCTTCACTAACGACGGTTGTCAGATTCGTATCTGTCGACACTTGTGCGTACAGGATTTGATGCTGATGGCAAAACTGCTGCAACGCGGTCAAGTGCGCCTGAAGGGCCCCTTGATACTGCTGTAGATGCGCCTTCGAGAGCGATATCCAGCGCTCTCGACCGTCTTCGACATCATATAATTTGCCACGGCGAAACAGTTTCTCTGGCGACAATTCCGCAGCTCCCAGCACGCGAATGACTTTGACCTCATAGCCACGTGCTTTCATCAGCAGCAGAGCTTCTTCATAGACTGGCGCTTCGAGCAAAAAGTCTGAGATGACGAACGCGACACCAGGTTCACGCGTTTGCTCGGCATACGCTCGTAAGGCCTCACGCAGATAGGTTTTGCCTTGCGGTACCAGCGTCGCCAGAAACGCCGGGAGGCGCGAGAAGTGGCTTCGGTGTCGCAGCACCGGGGCAACCCGGAAAGGGGGGTGGCCTTTGTCTGGAGCGGTCAGAACGACCAAACGGAGGGGGTCATTGTTGTTGACCACAACGTAACCAAGCGCCGTGGCAAGGTCAGAAGCAAAAGTAAACTTCTGATCCATGACCGGCGCGCCCATCGACGCGCTGCTATCGAGAAAGAGATAGTAGGGAATTTCCCGTTCGGCAGTAAACGTTCGCACCACTAACTGATTGAGACGACCGACTGCATTCCAATCAACATAACGGAAATCGTCCCCAGGCGTGTATTCCTTGTAGGATTCAAACTCGATCCCCCACGCTTGCGTACTGCGAGGAATCTGCGTTTCGCCTGGACGCAGTCCTCGTGCAGTCCGCACACGGACGCGCAAGCGATCAAGCTGACGAAGAAAAGTCGAATCGATGACACCCATGGGTACGTACGTTTACCGGCGAATTTTGCGAGCGGACTGCACGATCCGGGTCACAATGTCGTTAGGATCGATGTTCTCGGCTTCAGCTGCAAAGTTGAGGACTAACCGATGATTCAGGGTTGGCACCGCAAGACGATCGACGTCATCGTAGCTGACATTGGCCCGGCCATCGAGCAGCGCTAACACCTTTGCCCCAAGCATCAACGTCTGGCCGCCTCGCGGGCTTGAGCCAAAGCTCACATAGCGATTAACGAAATCATCTTTTGCCAGCGTTGTCTTGGCTGTGTCGCCAGTGCTGAGGTATTTCGCTCCTGCGGGAATAGTGGCATGGATCAGTGCTGAGATATATTCTTCGATGTGGGGAGCAACTAACACGTCGCGCACGAGTTGTCGTAAGCTGAGGATCTTTTCTGGCGCTTCAGCGTGCTCGAAGACGGGACGCAAATCCTCAGTCGTGTTGGTGGTCGTGGAGCCAATAATGCGCTGGATTTCCTGGTGCGTAGGATACGTTAAGCGTACCTTAAAGAAGAAACGGTCCAGTTGCGCCTCCGGTAACGGATACGTGCCTTCCATTTCGATCGGATTGAGTGTCGCCATGACAAAGAACGGTGGCGGCAAACGGTACGTTGCCCCTGCCACTGTAACCTGTTGTTCAGCCATTGCTTCAAGCAATGCCGCCTGAGTCTTTGGCGTCGACCGGTTAATTTCGTCGGCCAACAAGACATGTGCAAAGACCGGTCCTTCGACAAAGACGAAGTCACGCCGACCATCATCGCGATCCATCACCATGCGTGTACCGGTGATGTCCGCCGGCATCAGGTCGACCGTAAACTGAATGCGATTAAAGCTGAGGTTTAACACATCGGCGAGCGAGCGCACGATGAGCGTCTTGCCGGTCCCTGGAACACCTTCAATCAGCACGTGCCCACCAGCAAAGAAGGCGGTGAGAATATTGCGGATCAAATCGCCATGACCGACCACCACTTTGGCGAGTTCGTTTTCGATGCGGCGAAAGGTTTCCTGAAACTCATTGATCAGTTGGGTAGCTGGGGCTTCACTCACCGTGATTCTCCTCGGGTAAAGACACGTTTGACAATATCTTCATACTCAGCCGGAATACGCGATTTGCGGATGGTATCATCCAGAGACTGCTGCTGGCTCAGACCGCCGGTCGATTTCTCGATAATGCCACCTTCGTCTTTATCTTCTGTTTCTGACTCTTCACCTTTATGGGTTTTCTCATGGGTGGTTTCGAGCGCAAGTTGGAAACTTTTTGAGCCATCATTCAAGATCGACTGCTCTCCATAGAGACGTGGGTCAGTGCCACTCCCAGCCCCTGGACCACCCGCCCCCGCTTCTCCACCACTACTCGGCATTTGTGGGCTATCAGGACTCGGCTGGAAGGCTCCCTTGGGGGGTTTGCGATCGAGTTGTGCACGTTCGAGCTGTTGGATGCCGCTGCCTTGCGCTGGGGTTTGCGTCCCACTGCCGATATTTGTCGGATTGCCGCCTTTCTTGTCATTCCCTTGTCCACGCCGATTGCCTTGGATCTGTTGTTCAGTCGTGCCAGGAGGGAGATTTTTCGCCTCAGTCACGGCATCTGGCGTCTTTGTCTTGTCTGACGGCTTGAGAGCAAGGCGACGATCCTCTTTCCCCGGCGTACCTTCCTTTTGCTCCTGCGGCTTCGGAGCCTTGTCCGGCAACCCCTGGAGCGCCTGACGAATCTTTTGTTGGAGAGCCTCAGGCAGCGAGGCAAGCGAACGTGCCTCTTGCGGACGGGTTTCCCCCGGTGGAGCCTCTTCTAACCGCATTGCGCCCGGCGGAGGTTGTTCTTGATTATAGAGACTACTTTTCCCCCACTGGTCCGACGGCTCCGGCAGCAGGGACATCTGCCGCTCGAACGCTTGCGTGGCGCGTTCCGGTAATTCTCCGAGCACTTGTTGTAGATTGTCGAGCGAAAACGGCGAGGCATCTGAGCGTGAGGACATCAGTGGCACCGCCAGAATGAAGAGCGCAATAAGAGAGGCGAGGAAAAACGGGAGGATATGCCAGGGAATACGGTGAGGGAGGACCTGTTTGGTGGTCCAATGGGAAAGTAATGTGGTGTTTTCTCGTAGCAGATGCGGCCAGAGCTGCGATGGCTGTGGCTTCCCGATCACCCCAGAGGTCAGTTGCGCAACCAGGGTCGAGAAACGTTCCTTCAATGCGAGCTTCGTATCAATATGCCGCGCGGCAAGATTCAGGTCGAGCCACTCACTGACTGTCCGTCGCAGAAAAAACAACAACGCAAAGACTAACGCCAACAGAACTGGCCAGGAGAAGACAGTAAACCAGAGTGGCGGCAGAGAGAATGCGCAGACAATCAATAGTGCAACGCCAAGCGCAATGATCGTCCCAGAGATGTAGAAGTTCCGTTGCAGGCCATACCAATTGATGCGCGAGCGCACACGGCGTAGCCGTTCTTCGACCTCGGCCAACGCAACCCGTTCCTCTGTTCCTGGAACACCGACCATGGTGTGGGGCTCCTCTCGTGTAGTCCGGCGAACATAGTAAAGTGGCCTGATAAGGTCAACTCTGGCAGGACATGGGGTGTCTAACAAAACCCCACCACCCGTGATAGAGCGAACGCAACGTTTATCGGGGAGGGACGTATGCAGTGTATTTGGCTCGTGCTCACGTTGTGGCTGTCGATCGGATCCGTCGCTCATGCACAACAACAAGATTTCTCGAAAATCGATGTCAAAGGCAGCAAAGTCAATGGCAACGTATACATGTTGCAAGCCGACCCAGGTAGCGGCAATATCGGAGCGTCAGTCGGCCCAGATGGCATTTTGATCGTCGATGATCAGTTTGTTCCGCTTGCAGATAAGATCCGCGCTGCACTGAAAGAAGCCGGTGGCGGCCCGTTGAAGTTCGTGCTCAACACCCATTGGCATTATGACCATGTTGATGGCAACAAGGTGTTTGGGCGGGAAGCACCAATTATTGCCCATACAAATGTGCGGAAACGGCTCACCACAGATCAGACGCTCATGGGCCGGGCATTTCCAGCAGAGCCCAAAGAAGCCTGGCCGGTCATTACGTTTGATCAGTCGCTTTCCATTCATTTCAATGGCGAGGAAATTAAAGTCTTTCATATGTTCCCAGGTCACACTGATGGTGACAGTGTTGTCTTTTTCACCGGCTCAAAAGTGGTCCATATGGGCGATCAATTCATTGCTGGCGGCTTTCCGTTCATCGATTGGGGCAGTGGTGGTGATGTCGAGGGGTTTGCGAAGAACGTGGAAACTGTGTTGGCGCAAATTTCGCCCGATACGAAGGTCATTCCTGGGCATGGCCCACTCTCAACGTACGACGACCTGAAAGCCTATCACCGCATGCTGCTCGCAACGATTGACTCCGTACGTAAGCAAATGGCCGCAGGCAAAAGTCTTGATGCTATCAAAGCTGAAGGATTTTCTGCTGAATGGAAACCGTTTGGCGCAGGATTCATTAAAGCTGATATGTGGATTGAAGCAATTCATACGGGACTGTCGAAGAAAAAGGCTCCGGCAACGTCACAACGAAAATGATGAGGTGTGAGTATGGAGAACCCCGACCTCACCTTAGAGCTTACCCCAGACGAGATGCGACACCTCGTCACACAAGCGATGGCGTACATCGTTCCTCACATCGAGTCACTGCCACAACAACCAGCCATCAACATCGACCAGGGAAGAGACGTTGCGCAGCTCTTCGTGGAACCGCTACCAGAACAGGGACAAGCGTTTCCTCAGCTCTTGGAGTTGCTCTTTCAGCAGGCCATTCCGACCAGCTTCACCACGGCTGGGCCAGGATATTTAGGCTACATTCCCGGCGGCGGACTGTTTCACTCAGCAGTTGCTGAACTGATTACCAACGCCGTGAACCGCTACATGGGCATTTGGCTTGCCGCTCCAGGTCTCGCACAAATTGAAGCAACCGTCTTACGTTGGTTTTGCGATATTGTTGGTTATCCATCTACAGCGAAAGGGTTGCTGACGACCGGTGGATCGTTAGCCAATTTTTCTGCCGTGGTGACAGCACGGCGAGAACGATTACCGGAAAATTTTCTTGCCGGAACGATCTATGTATCCGATCAAACGCATCATTCGGTGCAGAAAGCTGCGTTGCTTGCAGGGTTTCCACCAGACAATGTTCGCTCGATTCCCTCGGACGAACGCTTTCGTATGCGCCTCGATCTGCTCGAACAACGCATTATTGAAGACCGAGAAGCCGAGCAGTTGCCGTTCATGATCGTTGGGAATGCGGGGACGACCAACACCGGAGCGATCGACGACCTGCAAGCGTTAGCGCATATCGCTCATCATGGGCGACTGTGGCTGCACGTCGATGCAGCATACGGCGGTTGCTTTCTCCTCACAGAACATGGTCGCGCAGCAATGAGGGGAATCGAGCAAGCCGATTCGGTCACGCTTGATCCGCACAAAGGGCTCTTCTTACCCTATGGGACGGGTTCACTGTTAGTGAAAGATGGGGCTGCCTTGAAACGTGCGCATGGCGTCTCAGCCGCGTATCTACCGTCGGTCGAAGATGAGGGAGATTTGGTAGATTTCTCCCAGATGTCACCAGAACTTTCACGCGAGGTCCGCGGCCTGCGGGTGTGGCTGCCAATCAAGATGCATGGCATTACGCCGTTCCGTCGCAACCTGGAAGAGAAGTTGCAGTTGACCCAATGGGCCACAGAAGAATTGCGCAAGATTCCTGGCATCGAAATCGTCGCTGAACCACAACTGTCGATTGTGGCGTTTCGCCTTGTCCGTCCTGGCTTGGATAACGAAGCGCTCAATCAACTGAGCAAGCAGGTATTGCAACAGATTAACGCCCGCAACCGCGTGCATCTCAGTGCCACGACGCTGAACGGCAACTTCGTGATTCGTATTTGCGTCCTATCATTCCGCACGCATCTCGATCGGGTGCAGATGTGCATCGAAGATATCCGCGAGGCGGTGAATACCTCGGACAGGCGATAGGCCACAGGGAAAAGCACCGCAGATCCCTGAAGCCTATAACCTATTTCTCCGCGGGCACCATCTCATCAATCTGGATGAGAATCCCATCGGGATCCTCTACGAACGCACTACGAATGGTTCCGGCTTTCGTTTTGCCTAACACATGCGGCGGAGCGATAAACTTCACGCCTTTGCCCTTTAGGTCTTCGTAGACTGAATCAAGTCCTTTGACCCAAAAGCCGACATGGGAAATGCCGATCTGATCGACTTTAATGCTCTTCCCAGTCGGCGCACCGTTGAGCGGTGCGATCAACACCACAATCGGGGCGTCTTCGTTCATGCCAAACGGTGTAGTGTTTGACTGACCGTACCGTAAAGTCACAAAGCGAAATTTGCGGTCGAGTCGTTCGTAGATGCCTTTCTGCTGCTCAGTGATTTCGCCCTCGGTTCCTTCCTGCGCAACCTGAAAACCCAAGAGATCGCGATAGAAATGTAACGAACGATCAAAGTCCGTCACACAGAATGCAACATGCGACATGCTTCGTGGAATCATAACCAGCCCTCCTTTGTGGCGTACTGTACTGCAACCTCGACAGAAAAGACAAGTAGAAAAGCTGGGCGCGGTTTGATACATGCCACACAGCGCAACAATGAAGGAGGAGCCCATGCCGAAACGTCAATCCATTGTTCCGAAAGAGATGCAGAACATTCATGAACGTTTTCGTTATTCACCGGGAGTGAAAGCTGGTCACATGTTGTACATTGCCGGACAGGTTGGCCGTGACGAGAACCTCAAAGTCGTTGAAGGAACCGAGGCGCAGTTTGTCCAGGCCTTTGAGAATGTCAAGAAAGTGCTCATCGCCGCAGGCGCCACGTTCGATGATGTCGTTGATATGATTACTTACCACACCGATATGCGTGACCTGCAGTTGTTCATGAAAGTGAAGGATCGCTATTTCACCAATCCAGATAGATTGCCCGCGTGGACTGGAATCGGCACGACAGCACTGGCGATGCCGGGGTTGATGGTGGAGATTAAGTGTGTGGCGATGTTGCCGGAGTGAAACAGAAAAAAGGATGGCCACTAGTTGGTCAACTTAATGCTGCGGAGGAGATTGTCGTCATGCCCGCGAAGGCGGGCATCCAGGAACCTCAAGCAGGAACCGCACGTTAACCTCCCTGGATTCCCGCCTTCGCGGGAATGACGTTCTCTGGCTATCCCACAAAACTTTCTTGACTGAGTCCTACACAATCTGTAGCGAGGAGAATGCCGTGCCCGATCTAAAACACGTCTGGACCCCACTAACCATCGGCACCACCACGGTTAAGCACCGCATCATGGTGACAGGTCACACGCAGTTGTATGGCAAAGACGAACTGATCAGTGACCGTCATATCGCCTACTATCGCGAACGTGCCAAAGGTGGGGCAGCACTGCTCACTTTAGAACAACAAGCAGTGCACCAGGCAGGGATGAATTATCATGCTGGCTGTATCGCCTGGGACCCACGTGTGATCCCACAGTACGAGAAACTGGCGAATGCCGTACATGAGTTTGGTTGCAAACAGTTTGTTCAGCTCTTCGCCAGTGGGGCGCAGGGCAAAGGAACGATGTACATCGACCGCTGGCGTCCACTGTGGGCGGCATCCCGTATTCCATCTGCGATCTACAACGAGACTCCGCTGGCGATGGAGCAAGTGCACATCGATCAAATGGTTGCACACTTTGGCCTTTCAGCACGCAATGCCAAACTCGCGGGCATGGATGGTGTTGAAGTCCATGCCGCGCATAGCCAGCTCATCGGTGAATTTTTGAGTCCAGCCTTTAACAAACGCACCGATCGCTACGGTGGGTCAGTCCGCAATCGCTGTCAGATCGTGCTTGAGATCGGTAAGGAAATACGTCGCCAGGTTGGCAACGATTACACTGTCGGCGTACGCTTGTCATTTGACGAGTTTCTCGGCGATTGCGGCATCACGCCAGAACAAACCAAGGAACAATTAGAGATTCTCGCCGCCAGTGGCTACTTCGACTTCTTCAACATTTCCGGGGGCGGCTACCATGCACTCCACGTGGCTGTCGCCCCGATGGGTAGTGTCGAAGAGGGATTCATGGCCTCCTTCGGCAAACGAGCAAAGGCGGTTGTCGGTGATCGCGCCAAGGTCTTTATCGTTGGTCGGATACTCGATGTCCGTAAGGCTGACCAGCTCCTGGCTGAGGGCGCGGCGGATATGGTGGCAATGACGCGCGCGCACATGGCCGATCCGTTCATTGTCAACAAAAGCCGTGAAGGACGCGAAGATGAAGTCACTCGCTGTGTCGGTGCCAATGTGTGTGTGAGTCGCTTGATCGACAATGTCGATGTGACCTGCGTCCTGAATCCTACGATGGGACGAGAGCAGTATTGGGGGGACGGGACGCTTGAAGCGGTTTCTCCTGAGGAGAGGCGCAAAGTTCTTATCGTCGGCGGTGGCCCAGCGGGGTTGAAGTGTGCCGCAATTGCAGCAAAACGGGGACATACAGTCACCCTGTATGAACAGTCGCACGAACTCGGGGGCCACCTCAACTTGCTCAAACGTTTGCCGACACGCCAGGGCTGGCAAGGTGCGATCGATAACCTCACGCGGCCACTCGCCAAAGCTGGAATTGAGGTTCGACTCGGAACGACAGTCACGACGACGATGTTGCTCCAAGAAAAGCCCGACGTGATTGTGTGCGCGACAGGGTCGAGTTATGACCGTACCGGCTACAGTCCCTATCGCCCAGAGCGCGACTCGATCCCTGGAGTAGAGCATCAGCATGTGGTTGATGTCGCCAACGCAACCCGGCGGGCACTGACGGACCCTCGCTCGCTCGGTACGCGAGTCCTCATTATCGACGAGACCGATAGTTATTTAGCTCTCGGATTGTCCGAGGTCTTGGCCAAAGCGGGGGTACAAGTCGAAGTCGTCACTCCACACCTGTTCGTCGGTGAGGACACATTAAAGACACTCGAAATGCCCCATCTCTTTCCGCGCCTCAAAGCTGCAGGGGTCAGACTCACTGCCCAACAATTTGTCGAGAAGATTGAAGGGCGCAGTGTAGAAATCTACGACATTTGGGGTGGTGAACGACGAACGCTCGAAGTCGATACCGTCGTCATCGCCATGATGCGGAGTCCCAACAATGCCCTGTTTCAAGAACTCCGCCATAGCTTTAAAAAAGAACTCTACCGTATTGGTGACGCCGTCGCCCCCCGCAAGCTAGAGGCAGTGATTTATGAGGGGGAGAAGATGGGGAGGGAACTCTAGGAAATGAAGAATTAAGGATGAAAAACTAAAAATTACCAAGACAACGCACACGTTTCTGAGGTCTGTCCCTTTTGTTTTCCCAATTTTTCATTTTTCGTTCTTCATTTTGCATTGTTTTCCAAGCTTTTCCCTTGACTCACCCCCCGTCTCAGTATCTACTGTCTCAAATTTGGCCTGGTCGGTTCTTATGCCACGCGCACAAATGAGGGAGGATCGATGGAGCAGCCGCAACCGAAGTTCTTCTATGGCTGGATGATTGTCTTTGCCGGATTGTTTCTCAGTCTGATTATGTTCGGCATTGTTGATGCCTTTGGCGTCATGTTTAAGCCGCTGGCTGAGCAATTTCAGTGGGGCCGCGATACGATCTCTGTCGCCTCAATGATTAACTGGATCTGCTTTGGGTTAGGCAATCTTGTCTGTGGTACGTTGAGCGACCGCTTTGGTTCACGTCGCTTGTTGATTGTTGGTGGTATTCTTTTCATCATCGGCACCTTGCTGATGAGCCAGATTCAATCACTCGTGCATCTCTATTTCGCCTTTGGCGTGGTCATGGCGATCGGACGTTCCGCCGCCGCCGTGCCACTGACGGCACTCATCACCAAATGGTTCACCCGCAACCAAGGTCTGGCGTTGGCGATCGCACAGTCACAGAATGTTGGTCCTGCCGTCTTCGCGCCATTGACGGTCTATCTCCTGTCACAAACTGACTGGCGTGGCGCCTATCTCTGGCTCGGCATCGGTGCGCTCCTCATCATTCCACTGGCCTTATTGATGCGCGATCATGAAGAAGGAGCTGCTGGAACCATCCAGGGGGGAAACGGACAACGACTGGCTGTGATGCCGCAAGTCCACCTCTCTTTGAGCGAAGCGATGCGCACACGCGCATTCTGGACGCTGAACATCATGGTGTTAGGGTGTTGCATCTGTCACTCCTGTATCCTCTTGCACGGTTTCAACCACATGACTGACGTTGGCCTGCAAGCGACGACTGCCTCACAGGTGGCCGCCGTGATGGCGATCTCCGGTATGGTGGGAAAGATTATGTGTGGCATGCTCGCGGATCGTATCGGTGGCAAATGGACCATGGCGATCTTCCTCACGCTCCAGGCAGTGGTGATTCCGATCTTTATCAACGCTCACGCGGTCCCGACTTTTTTCATGTGGGCTGTCATGTTCGGCCTTGGCTACGGCGGTCCCATGCCGGTCTATGCCATGCTCTTCCGTGAGTATTTCGGGACGCGTTCGATCGGGGCAATTCTTGGGGTGTTCTTTATGATCGCCGCGGTTGGCATGGGCTCTGGCGGGCTTATGGGTGGCGTGATGTACGACCACATGGGGAGTTACGCCATGCCGTTTTTCACCAGTACTGGCACTGGGCTGATCTCTGCATTCCTTGCGTTGACGCTACCTTCGGTGAAAAAACGAGAACAAGAAGTAGCAGCGCCACAGGTGGTGTTGCAAGCGAGTTAGGAAAATGTTCGCTTTGACTCCAGAGGAAATTTTGCTCCGCTCACCCTGAGCGGAGCGACGGGTCTCGCAGAGGGATTCCGCGCTGCACTGCTCAGAAACACACTCTCAGGCCGAGACGGGCTGGGGGAGGAGCGTGAACCCCAACCGGGCGGCGGTCCGTTTGAGGTGGCGAAGGGTGCGTTGACGCAGGTGTTCATCATAGGCTTCCCAGC
>VGTJ01000140.1 GCA_016874775.1 Deltaproteobacteria bacterium | reverse complement strand
CCTATGTCGCTCTTAGCTCCATCGCTGCTCGCTCACAAGACCTTCTTTGCTTGCTCCCGCGGAACAAATCGGGTGTCGCTCTTTCCTCCTTCCTGCCTCTCGTGTTTCCTCTTCGTTCATCAGGCCAGTACCGGACCCGGTGGGTTCTTCTTGCGTCCCTCTCGGGGCAAACACATCGCTACGATTCATAGCGTAATACACAAGCCCGCCGACGACCAGCAAAAGAGCAATATAAAATGGTGCTTTCGGTCCCCCACCCATACGTGTTGTCTCCCTCGATTACAGGATTACTAATCGGATTCGTTGTTCCCGACAGGGGCGCGGCATGCCGCGCCCCTGCAATTATACTACCCGTGAAAGACTGTTTTCGGTCGCGACTGCTCCATAGCGTACAACATCTGCATGATTGCATAGGCTGTCAACTCGCAGAGCAAGCGCGTGACTGTGTTGTGTAAAGCGTCATCAAGTTGCGGATCGATTTCCTTTAACAAAGCGACAACGCGTTGTTCCTGACTTGTTACTTCGTGTGCGTCGACACGTCCATCGGCCATAGCTGACAGGAACGATTCGAGCTGACGAGCATAGTCATCAATCAGCGGCGTTTGTGTCAGTTCGTCAACCCAACTCGGGCGGTGAGGGGAGGCAGTTGGTTTTTGCACTGCTGTGCGTACCGGTGCTACTTTACGAGCATTGGCCGGTGGCTTGGCGGGTTTGCGTGTAACCGACTTTTTCGCGACTTTCTTGGGCACGGGTTTTTTGGCCACCTTCTTTTTGACTACCGGCTTCTTGGCTACCGGTTTTTTCTTTGCCGCTGTGGCCTTTTTCGCTGGTCGAGGAGCCTTTTTCGCTTTTGCTTTTCTTGCTGCCATGCCCTCTCCTTATCGTGTAGCGTTATCACTGTTCGTTCAATAGCTGGCGGATGGCGACGAAGCGTTCTTGAATCTGGGTGCGGCCACCAGGCTGCGCAACCTTGGTGCGAAGATCAGGAGGAAGGAAGTTCAGTTGCGTACATTCCAACACTGCGGCGAGTTCTTGTAGTTCTTTTTCTAACCCCTGTGCTGACGGAATGAAATCACGTACGGCCTCTTCGAGATCGGTTTTCTGTAAGTCCGTCTGCCCAGTGGCAAGGATTCGGCGTTTCGCGCCCAGGATAATGCTCTCAATATCTGCACCACTCAGGTGACGGTCGGCGCTGATCGCCGGAATGTTGTCTGGTGCAAGTTTGACTTTGTTCTTTCGCGCCATGACGATGAACATCTCGCGAATCTCGGCGTCGTCATGTGGGTAGAACATTGGAATGTGAACTTCCGCGCGGCCTTGCCGCTTGATGTCAATGGGAAGGAGGTCTGGTCGCGAGGTGAGTAACATCCAGACGATTTTGCCACGATAGCGCGTATCGCCCATCTGGCTGGCGATCATTGAGAAGACGCGACTCGAAGTGCCGGAATCGCCTTCACTTTGACGGTTGCCAAGCGCTGCATCAGCTTCATCAATGATAACGACGACTGGCCCGAGCGAACGCAGAACCGTGAGCACTTGTTCAAGGTTGCCTTCGGTTTCACCCACATACTTCGAGCGGAAGTTGCGCAGTTTCACACAGGGAATACCGATCGATCCGGCGTAACATTCTGCCAAGAATGACTTGCCGGTACCGACCGGACCACACAATAGGTATCCCATTGGCGCGATGTCCAATTGTCCACTGGCAATCAGGGCTGCATCCTCACGTAAACGATCTTTCGCAGCCTGCTGGCCAACAACAAGATCAAGCGTGTGCGCTGGTTCGATAAACTCCAAGAGATTCTGACATTGGCGTTCAATGAGCGTTTTCTTGAGTTCACCGAACTGGCGATCATCGACGCGACGATCAGAGTGCTTCGCTTGAGAAAGTAGCACGTTCAAGTTGACTAAACTGAGGCCATTCGAGCGCTCAGCGAGTTGTTCAGGAGTAAAGTCTGTCAGTTGAGAGAAATTTTGCGTGCGACTCATCCAGCGTGCAAACTGTTCGCGTTCGGTCTTCGCTGGCAACGGCACTTCGATCGTGGTGACATGTGGATTCTGCACCAAACGTGAGTTGATCTCTGAGAGTTTTTCAGTGATCAGGCAGAATGCGATGTTTACGCGCTTGATATATGGGTTCTGTGCCCAGCCAAGGAAGCGTACGAGATTGGTTCCTGGCCCCCGACCTAACAGGCCGATGTCACCAGCAGGGATGAGATGTGAGGCATACTCAAATAGTAAGCCGACACTTTTGCGTTGCGCGGAGTCTGGTTCTAAAAGATTACGCTCTAGAAAGCGGTCGAGCAGAAGGAGGACCTGCTCTGGGTCACGTGGCCACGAGCCAGGTTCACCAAGGCGCGAGGAAAGTGTCTGTCCCATCGTCTGTTGACGTTTGCTATTCCCACCGGCGAACGGGCGCAGTCCACGGCCGAGGTCGTAGTGCAGGACCAGATCCCAAGCACCAAACACCTGCGTCGCCAGGAATTCACTCAGTGTGGTGTAACTGTCTTCTTCTTCCGGTGTGGTTGCGGGACAGCGGACAAGATCATGAATGTTGCCGTGCAGGACAAAGACACAGGTTGTACCGGAAAAATATAGATCCGCGAGTTCGCGTGCCCAACTTGGGTACCAGGAAGGGAGGGCTGTACTGCGACCTGGATGTGATGAAGAGAGTTGTTCCGGCATACAGTTTGTTGCCCTCATTGAGACGGCATGCCGTTAGGGCTGGGCCGAGTTGTCACCCTGACCGAAGTGAAGGGTCTCTCTGAAAGATTCTTCGCTTCGCGCAGAATGACACAGCTTGAGGCTTTTGTCGTACGATGTACGAAGTCACAGCTCTCGCTTAACTCTGTTTCAACGTTTCTACTTGCGCTGGCCCTAGTTCTTTCTGACTGGCTGTGATCCCAGCACTTTCAGGGGTCACCATGCCCATTTGCGTTTCAAACTCGCGCAAGGCTTGCTCGGCCATGTTCTTCTCAACAGCTTCTTCTCGTTTGATGTCAGCCACACCTTCGCTTGAGAGGTCGGTGGCGACGCGTGACTTGGCACGGTTCAAGTTGATCTTATCGTGAATGACCTGCTCGATTTGTCCAAAATCGGTGGTGACATCAAAGTTGAACGTATTTGCCAACTCCGCCATCTCGGCCTCGGCGCGGCTCATTTTCAATTCGGCATCATAACGGGTGATTTTATCGCGGATGTCGGCGAGTTTCTTACCGGCATGCTTAATTTTGGTGAGGTTATTCTCGTAGGCTTCTTCGTGCATCTTGAGGTTGTGTTCATTCTCGGCAAGTTGGGTTTTCGCCTTCTGCAGATCTAATGCATGTTTGGCGGCGGTCTCGCGATCTCCGGCTTGGAGGTAGGCTTTGATTCGCGCTTCGAGATTCGCGACCTGGGCCTTATCGTTGGCGACACGACGCATGACCTGTTCGACTAAGGCGCGATATTGCGCCACCCCTTCTCGTCCACCCTTGAGTTCTTCGACTGCTTGATCGTACTCATACTGCATCTGTGCGATAGGATCTGACGCCCAAAAGAAATTGGCGAGCTTATTGAGTTGAGCCTGAAGAGTCACCCATAGTTTGCCGAAAATCATGGTTTCCTCCACTCCTGGTTACGAATCCAAATCCCCACCTTCTTCTTACTGTTCCTGAATGCCAAGAGCTAGTCTAGCACAGTCGGAGAAAGGACGGCACGGCCTCTCAGCCGCTCGGGGCCAGTTAAATTTCCTTTCCCTCGACCCGATATTCTCTCGTAGGAATACCTGGATAGAACTCGCTGTGCTCCTGACGACAGAGAGAGTCCCGAAGCTCGTTTGTACGGTGAGCGTCAATGCAATAAAGCGATAGGGCCAAACATGAACCAGATCAGTCAACGATTGTCGACCGTGACAAAGTATACCGTAGCAGGGGTCCTCTTTGGCTGTTGTTTTCCGCTTGGCGCAACAGTGCTGGAGCTTGTGGGTCTAGGTCGTACCTTCAGCCTCGCCGACATCATCGCCGTGCAACGTGCTCAGCCACTTCATTGGATTATCGATGTCGCACCGCTTGTCCTCGGACTGGTTGGCTTCGTAACCGGGCGGCGTGCCCGCGAGAACCAGTATTTTCGACCATTTTTCTCAATGTCGCTCGACATGCTCTGTGTTGCGCGGTTCGATGGGACTTTTGAGCGTGTGAGTCCGACAGTACAATAGATGCTGGGATACCGGCCAGAAGAGATGGTGAATCAGCCATTTCTTGCCTTTACCCACCCAGAGGACCAAGAAGCAACAATTGAAGCAACGAAAAATTTGTCTCAGGGGAAGGACGAGACCAATTTTGAAAATCGCTACCGTTGTAAAGACGGATCCTATCGCTGGTTAGCGTGGCGTTCGAAATCAGTCCCTGGACAGCAGCGACTGTATGCGATCGGTACGGACGTGACAGAACGCAAGCTCATGGAGGAAAATCTTCAGAAACAGTTCGATGAAGTGACCTCCGGGGTGCAGGTGCTTGCGACAGCTGTGAATCAAATTGTCGATACCATGGCACAATTGTTAGTTGCCACGTCAGAGACGGCGACTACCGTTGCTCAGACAGCAACGACGATTGAGGAAGTGAAACAAACCGCATACGTATCAAGCCAGAAGGCGCAAGAGATTTGTGAGAATGCCAAACAGGCAGTCCACGTTGCCCAAGCCGGTGAGCAAGTGGTGGAACAGGCTCGTGCGGGGCTCACGCGCGCGCGATCAGATCCGTTCGATTGCCGATAGCGTGCTACAGCTTGGAACGCAGACCCAGGCGATTAGTGACATCATTACCTCGGTAAATGAACTTGCTGAGCAGTCGAATTTGCTGGCGGTGAATGCGGCCATCGAAGCCGCGAATGCTGGAGAACAAGGGAAGGGCTTTACGATTGTCGCACGCGAAGTAAAGCGACTCGCAGAGCAATCAAAACAAGCTACTGCCCAGGTTCGGTCGCTGTTGAGTGAAATTAAGAAGGCCAGCACCGCTGCCGTATTGGTAACCGAGCAGGGAGCAAAGACTGTTGAAATCGGTGTCCAGCAATCGCTCGAAGCTGGAGAATCGATACGTGCGTTGAGTCAAGGTATTGTCGAGGCCTCTTACGCGGTCACTCAGATTGCTGTGTCGAGTCAACAACAACTGGTAGGAATTGACCAAGTGTCGACTGCGATTGTGAACATTCGTACTGCCAGTCAGCAAAATACGGTCGGCATCAAGCAGGTCGAAGAAGCGGTACGTAACCTCCAACACGTCGGACAGTCCCTACAGCTCTTAGCTGAGCAGTCGACCGGGAAGCACGCGTAATACAGATTTGCAATGGCTACTATCCATCTGTTTGGCACTCGTTAAGCAAGTATGTCTCCCGGTTCCCTCTTCCGTACATAGCTCACGCCCATGTTTCCAGGTCTGAGCGGAAAATCCGCACCCGTTGCAACACGCTCTCACGCTGGGTGTTAAACCACGTCATGGCACCCGCAAGGAGTACCGCAAGGGTGAGCAGAATTACTGCTTGACTCAAGCGTTGGTCCGGGAACAGCATGATCAACTGCCAGCCGATGTTGCAGACGAGGCTGGCAACTCCAGTGTAGAGAAAGGCGCGTACCCGAACGGCGATCCCCAACAAAATCCCGGCAAAACTGAGGGCGAGGGCGACGAGAAAGATGCCGAGCCCTTGATGCAAAAAGACATCGGAGGTGGTGCTGACGTACAATGTCGTTGTGGCTGCCAAACGAATCGTGCTTAATACAGGTGCCTTGAGCTCATGACGATGGAGGTGGGCGAGCAACAGGACACTGACAGCAACTGGAGTCACATACAGTTGGATGACGTTATAGTGCTCTGCCCACAACGGAATCCATAGATACAGTGCCGCATTGCCACCAGCCAGTGCGAGATAGAGCGGCAGCGAACGTGCCGTTTCTCGATACGTGAGAAGATAGAGGGTGCTCGCGGCTACGAAAGCCAGACCAGCATGAGGGGAAGCGAGGTGAAAGGGAATCGTGGCAAAGAGCAGACATGGCATCACCATGACCACATGGAGGAGTGGCTCCAGGCGCACGAAGTGATAGAGTGCGAACAGCAGGTAGGCCGTGATCATGAGCCCTGTTGTGTCCCATGCTGATGCTGGCGCCAGACCCACGACAACAAGACGGATATAGAACAGCACGACGCCAGCGAAAACTGCGGTTGTATACATCCAGCGTGCTTGTTGTGTGATCCACGCTTGTCGTGCTCCAAAAGCGACGAGTAGAGCAGCAGCACTTAGGGCAGCAACTGCATCGGCTTTTCCATTGAGCCATTCTGGTGTGTCGCCAGAAGAAAGTGTCACAAAGAGAGAGATGGCGTGGAGAAGCCATTCGATTACGGCGATTCCGCAAGTGACTCTCCAGGGCCAGGAACAGAGTGGAACAAGCCATTCCTGCTGGTTGTGGGCCGGAACTGCGCTGGTTCCTGTCGGAACGATCTGGGAACGTTGGACTCTCTGAGTGAGCCACACCAGCAGCCACAAGACCAGTGCCATTTGTAACGCATACCACGGCCATAAGAAGGAAATCTGCGAAAACGGGACCCACAAGAGCGGCCAGTCATGGAGGAACACAAGCGCCATGATCCCCGCAGCAAGGATCCAGCGGTGCTGCTGTTGCTTCCATCCCAGTACGACAGCAGTGTCAATGAGGATCAGAAGCGTTAGCAGTTGCTCGGGAAGCGGGGCGGGAACCAACACGAGTGCTGTCATCGCTGCGACAAGTGTCGGTTCGACCCATACGGTCATCACACGCCGGAGAGGCTCAGTAACTTCATTCCCCCATTTGTACTTGTTCCACAGAGAAGATGCTGCGTACAACGCAGCACTCCACAACGCGATAAAGAATGGGAAGTGAAAAACTGAGGAGACATATCCGATCCAGGCAAGCAGAGCAGTACAACTGAGTGCCGCAAACAGAACGTGAGCTTCCCATGTTTGACGATGGTGCCACCACAGGTGCAGCAATGACAAGGTCAATATGCAGCCGACGGCAGCCAATGGAGACCAAGTGGCCAGGGATGGTGTCAGTAGTCCTAAAGACCTGAAGAAGAGTACTGAGCTAGCGAGGGTTGTGAGTCGAAAGAGGAAAAAGACTGTTGGCAATACGAGGAGAGGAGAAACTAAATTGTGATACCGCCAACCGAGGAAGGTAGCCCATTTTTCTCCGTGTTTGCGCCAGCACGGGACAAGCAACAAAAGCATGTTCAGCCACAGCAAAACGCCAATATTGAGACTCAACGGCTGAAAGGTGAAGAGCGATTTCTCGCTGAGATCGAGGGACTGATTCGGCCAGGTCAAGTTGAGAAGAAATCCCACTCGGATGATCAGGAAAACGGCTAACCACGTAAACCCGGGCCACGCACTATGGCGCAACATCAACAGCAGATATGCCGCCCACGCAAGAAGATATCCGGCGTTGTGTAACAATGCGAATCGAGACCCATAAGGGACATTGAGTACGGAATCGATCAGCCCTCCACAGCTTACCGCCGTTAAGCCAAACCACGGCCAGGTATCTGGCGTTACTGCCCACTGTCGATACTGTTCGTTCCAACGTGGTAGCGCAAAATTCGCTGCACTCCAGAGCGTGAATCCCCATAGCAATGCGATTAACCAGAGATGGCTGGTAACGTTTGTGAGAGCGCTGGCGCTGACAAGGCAGGCAGTGCCGAGGAGAGGGAGCGTGAATCCGCGGATGATAGGTGCTTCCGTCAAGGATTGTACGAGCGGAAACAGACTGGCCATCAACAATAAAAATGTCAGTACCAAGCACAGGTCTGGTCGAAGAGGCGCACTGACAAAAAGAACGGTTGTTCCAAACAATCCCCAGCCGTAGGTGATTGTAGCCGCCCATGTCACTGGGAGTGCATAAAGGGAGCCAGCGGCTGTTTGGCGTAGACGGTACGCGAGTAGAGCAAGACTGCCAGAGATGAAAGACACCAGTAACCATTGATCACTGAACGGTGAACCATCAGGCCACAGGGTGAATGGGGTCTCAGGATGCATAAGGAGCGCCTCGCCCCATACTACTGCGAGCGCTGCTATCACCACAGCCGCAACCTGCAAGGTTGTGTGGCCAAGAGTAGAGCTTGCTGCAAACAACACCGCACTGGCCAGCACGAGTGTTACCGTCGCCTGGACATTCACTCCTTGGGCGGCGTCAACCCAGGCCAGGGCAAGCGCTTGGTTGATGGTGAACACTGTAAGCAATACTGCCGCATGACATAGTGGCCTATGATAGAGTTGATGGGCACGCACCAGGATCTCTGAGTTGAGGCGGGTTTTTTGTAGAGAAAGTTCCCACGCACTGGTCCATAGCATGACGCCGAGAACGCTGGCGAGAAGTCCAAGATCGTGATCGCGGAACAAGGTGTAAACGCTGGTATGGAGTGGAAGTGTAATCCAGCTATAACTCAGGAGCGTAGCGAGGCTCACGACGCTGAGAAGCAGATAGGCATGGACTTTGTTCCGATACCACCAGCCTGTGATCCCAAGGAACAAGGTCACACAGACCAACGTAGCAAATACCGCCACATCAGGAGTGAACGGGCCGACGAGGAGCAACGACCCGGCCACACAGAGAAGACAGTGTACGACAGCAGTCCAGTGTACTGCTGCTTCGATCGTGTGGGGTTGGCCAGCGAGGTGGAGCAAATACGCAAGGCGTAGTGTCAGCGGGTGTTTCAAGAGCAGAACACTCGTGAACCACACCAGTAGTGAATAGGATGCACTGGAGAACGCTAAGTGAGATACCTGGGAAAGGCCAATCAGCGAGGTTGTTGCGAGCCATGCCCCAAGTCCCAGTACGAAGGCGAGTGGAAACGGTTGTACAATGCGGAAGTATCCCGCGCCAAGGACTGCTCCCACCGCGCTCAGACCTGCAGCTCCCACCCAGCTCCAACTCAGCGGGCTGTCCAGCAGCCGCGCGGTAAGATGCCACACGCCGAGTGCCCACAGGACGATCGTCGCAAGCAGTAAAGGGAACCGCAAGAGTGTGGGGTAGGCTCTCGCTCCAGAGACTGGGAATTTCCCCAGTAACGTGAATGGTGCTCTTTGCTGCGCACGAGCAGTGAGCTGAGTTTGTCGCGTCGCGAGGCTTTCCTCTGTTTCATGTTCTAGCCACCACAGTACGCCCCAGACAGCTAATGCGATGATCATCTGGATGATACCGGTGCTGGGTGCAGGGAAGTACGTCAGTTTGAGGAGAATACCGGCAAGTCCCCATAAGATCAGAGTGCCGTAGAACAGCCCTTGGGTTCGTAAGGCCAGGCTCATCCAGAGGAGCCCACCCCCGATTGCAACCAAGAGGAGTGGCAGTAGGCGATGATGGGTAAAGTCGGGTGCTGCGAGTGTGGCTGTCAGCCCCAGGACGATGGCGAAGTTTCCTAGTGCGCTGTTCAGTAGAATTTCCGCCTGGCAAAGGGCATCGCGCGTACCGATACGGTAGAGCCGGAGACCGAACGTGAGCCAAAGTCCAGCAAGGAGAACGAGGCCAATGGCCGTCAGTTCGGCCCAACTGGTGAATGGTAGTTGCGGGGCATAGGCAACAGTTAAATCAGCAAGCACCATCACGGTATAGAGCCAGGGACTCAGACGAAGGTCAGCAGCGGCTTGATCGTCCGCCGTTTCGCTATGCCTTTGCGGTGCCAGTTGCAAACCTGTGAAAACCAGGCCCGTTGTCACTGCTGCCGTCGTCATTGCGACAAGGCTCGGGTGCGAGTGCAAGAGGCTCCACACACACCACGACCGTCGTAGCGAGCCAGGTCCAGTAACAGATTGACACTAGTGACGTCTGCCAACGTCGTTGGAGCCAGCGCGTAGCCATCAGGAGTCCGACAAGACCCGGGAGGCTCGCTAGCAAGTACCAAGACGAGTCAACGTGTTGCAGAATCACTGACTGATATAACCATCCACTACACGCGAGCAGGATCGCCAATGGGACAAAGGTCGCATATTGCCAGACCACGCTGCTGTACACCACGATAGCAAAGCAGAGGGTGACGATACGTGCCCCTGGGGCGTTGACGCAGAGCAATAGGGCTAGCATCGACAGCCCGTAGAGAAAAAAACTTATCCGGGAGAGAAACGCGTACCGCTGTACCCAGTGTTTGAGCTGTGCATCGACGTAAAACAGTAATCCACACATGCCCATGAGGAACGGACCAGCGTAACCTGCGGGAAGAGTGATGGGAGTGCTGTGTCCCCAGGTCGAATGCACAAAAGAAACTGCGGCTGCGTAGACGAGCGTGCCAACTGCGTAGTACGCGATTGTCCTGCGCTCGGCAAGGATTGAGTGCAGCCATTCGTGCGTAAACTTCTGGACGCCATACGCAAGCATCCCGAATAATATACAGTGAGTGATAGCTAAAAGAGGCCAAGAGGGATAACTGGTGAGTAACGGGGTGATTATCTGAGCGGCAGTAAGAGCAAGGAAAAGTTGGGGATGGCGACCCTGGAGAGAGCGATCCATGACCCCTGAGACCAACATAGTGGCATAGTAAAACCCTACCATCTCCACAGCAGCGAGTAGGAAGCCAGCTATTGTCCAAGACGTGGTCTGAGCAGTGGTAATAAGGCGCACGGCCGCCGCGATATTGAGCGGAATCAGCAGAAGCCCCAGCGCTAACAAGACCCGTCCAGCAATGAGTTCTGGTCGGCCGCGACACAGGCGATACCCGATCCACAGTAAGAAGCTACTGTACATGAGCAACACGCCAGACACGGCCAGTGTGTTCATCTGCCCATTGGTTGAGGAAATCAAGAATGTCGAGCCCGCGACGAAGCACAGCCCACAGATGAACCAGAGAATGTTTTGCAACAAAAATGGCACTAACAGCGCCGGCCAGCGAGAGACGCTTCGCAGTGTGCGTTCAAGCACGCTCGGTGGCGTTGGTGCCCAAGCGTCGGCAGTAGCGTCGGAAGAAGAAGGAGGCGTAGCGCTAGAGAGAAAAGCCGGAGATGCTTCTGTTGGTGTGGTTCCCTTCGGGGCGTGTGTGAGCAAGGCCGCGGATTCCTCTGGTAACGTTGGCACTGCGGGAATCGGCGGAACGTGAGGTGACGCAGTGAGTACCTCGCTCAGATCAAGTTGCTGGGTGATTTTTGTCTGACGCCGCGAAGCGCGCGGTTGGAGCGGTAACGCGAGCTGTTGTGCGGTCTCGACGAGTTTTGTCTTCTGCCAGGGAGGGGAAACCGCAGCAACAATTTTCTGAGTAATCAGCCGTTGCCAGGCGGCTTCACGCCCGTCTCGCCAACGCTGACTGTCAGGCCTGATATAGAGATCGGAGAGAGAGTGATCACACAGCGTATTAATTTCTTCTGTGACCCTCCCATAAAATACGCGATCGATATTGCCGCTCTCGTATTGATGGGCAAGTTCATTACGCAAGATCAGCAAATCGATGAATGTGTTGTCTGCAGGGGTGCTTGGCCGTGTTTGCGAAGGCGCGGTGGCGAGAACCTTTGCTTGCTGGCGACGATACAGCCGGATACAGCCATACAACAGAAGAAAGAAGAAAAACGGGTAGCGATAAAAGAGTTCAAGGAGCGGAGAGAGGAACCACCAGGCGATGAGAAGAAGAAGAAAGTCCATATCAGCGTTTCAGTTTGAAGAAAAAGTCACCGCTGGTTCTCTCTCCTGTCAAGGAGAGGGCCAGGGTGAGGTTCGTGAACTGAGAACCCTCGATGTTCGTTTTAACCCCCATCCTGGCCTTCCCCCTGTCAAGCGAGGAGGAGAGACGTTCAGACTTTCATCTTTATGAGTCTCTCCGCCGGAGGTAAGTGTTAGCTCAATCGACTACGACATCTGCTCCCCATCAACCTTCTTCTTCAGCTCGGCGAGTTCGTTTTCGACTTCCAACTCTATCTCCATGGCTGACACTTCTTTTTCGAGCTGCGAGGAATGGTTGTTGACCTCATTCATGGCCTCGGCCCGTGCTTCCATCTCTGACACGCGACCCTCCATGCGTGTGAACGTCTCGTGGGCGGCGAGTCCAGCTTTGAAATGTGACATCGTACTGCCCATGTATTCCTGCGCCTGGGCTGCACGCTGCCGGGCAATCAACATGGTCCGTTTGCGTTTGGCTTCGTCGAGTTTTGCTTCGAGTGCTTGCAATTGCTTTTTTAGGTGTTCACTGGTCGCTCGCGCCGATTCCCATGCTGGCTCTAATGCCTGAATGATGCTGTCGTATTCCTTCTTTCGCATCAATGCTGCGCGCGCGAGGTCCTCTCTGTTGGCGTGTAGCGCGTCCTCTGCCTTCTTCATCCACTCGGTCGATTGACGTCGTCGCAGTTCGAGATCCTTCTGCAATTGTTTCTCACTGGCGATGGCGTCGATAACACCCTCTTTGGCGCGCGCGATGCTTTCTTCCATTTCGCGGATCATCTGTTTGATCATCCGTTCTGGATCTTCAACGCGGTCGATCATTTCGTTGATGTTGGCGGTGATGATCTCATGAATACGTACGAAGAGGTTAGCCATGAGGAAATCCTTTCTTGCTGGTTGAAGCAGAGGCCTAGGTTAAGAGTATCGGGACTTCAATCACAATGATTAACGCTGCCAGACAGTTTCTGAAGCCGCCAACGAGAGTGCGGTAACCCGCACGGCACGAAGATCGACTTTGCCGGTGCCAAGCACTGGGATCGCTTCGACCGCGAAGAGATGCTCGCGCTTCGGTACCCACAGCTTGGGTAGGTCGGTTTGGTTCAAGTGTGTCCACAACACGTCAGGGGTGTACTCAGTGTGGGTGTACAGAACGATGAGCCGTTCTCCTTTCTGCTCGTCAGGAATTGCGGTGACAACGCAGGAAGCCTCACCAAGGATTTGATGAATGGCTTCTTCAATACGAAGATGTGGTACCATCTCACCGCCAATTTTACTGAAGCGTGAGAGACGATCCGTGAGGTGAATAAAGCCGTCCTCATCAAGTTTGGCGATGTCGCCAGTGACATACCATCCATCGCGAATCACCTCGCGTGTCTTCTCCGGCTGGCCAAGGTAACCGAGCATGCGGTTAGGACCTTTGACGAGGAGCAGCCCTTCCTGACCGACGGGAAGCACGTCGCCGGTTTCCTGATCGACCACTTTCGCTACGACTCCAGGAATCGGGTGACCAACACTGCCTGATTTGAGGCCAATCTGGTTGTGATGTCCCTCTTTAATATCAGGGACATTGACGGCAATCGCCGGTGACATTTCGGTGCAACCATAGCCTTCGAGCAGGTCGATGCCATACTTTTCGCGGAAGGCTTGCGCCAGTGCCGGGCGCAGCTTCTCAGCTCCAGCGATCGCATAGCGCAACGACGCGAATTCTTCAGTTGTACACTTGCGTAGATACGCAGCGTAAAAGGTTGGGGTGCTAATCAAGACCGTCGCTTGATATTGCTGCACCATCTCACCAAGTGTTTTGGCGTCAAGCGGATTGGGATGATAGACAACTCGCCAACCTGCGACGAGTGGCAGCCACAGGGTCCCGGTGAAACCAAAAGAGTGGAAAAATGGCAGCGATCCCATCACGCAATCTTGTGCAGTGGTGGTGAAAATTTGTTGCATCGATTCAACGTTGGAGAGGATATTGTGATGCGACAACATCACGCCTTTCGGGGTACCGGTGCTGCCACTGGAAAAGATAATCGTCGCGAGGGAATTCGGCTCTTGTTGTGGACGATTCCACCAGCGCTGCAGAAGCCGTGTCGGCGTGAGAAATGCCACGATTGCCGTCCACACACGCTCGGTCGAAGACATCCCTTTCAAGAGATCCTCGATAAACACCATGCCGTCACGCTCATCAAGCTTCGCTTTGCTCAGAAACGTTCGCGAGGTGAGAATCGTACGCAGATTGCTCTGTTCGATTGCCAGCTCCATCGCTTCACGACCGATGGTGAAGTTGAGGTTGACCGGTACCTTGCCCGCGAGTGATGTCGCAATGTTGGCAAGTGCACCGCCAACTGAAGCAGGAAGAATAAGCCCGATGTTCTGCTCCTGTGGTCTCTGGCGCTGCAGCCACCGCGCTAAGAACAGACTGCCGATCAGTGTCTTACCATAAGATAACTTCCGACCAGTCGAGTCTGCCATACAGAAAGAAAACCAACGGCGCTTGGCGGCCTCAATGAACCGCAGATGTAACAAGTCGTTCTTTGTGCGGCGATGGTCGACCGCTGCGCTGCCCAGTTCTGCGATGGTCTGCCGGACCTGCGCCGCTGTGGCAGTCGAGGGTAAGGGGGTGCCGAAGGAGACAGTGACCGGGTAGGGAAATCGTTTTGGCCATTTCCAGAAGAAATGACCATTCTCGAAGCTGAAGACGCTTCCCCACAGACGGTCGAGATGCACGGGAATGATCGGGACATTGTCGAGTCCTTGCATGATTTTCTCAAACCCACGCTTGAAAGGAAGGAGATTGCCGGTGCGACTGATCGCACCTTCGGCAAAGATGCACACCACGTGACCCTGACGGAGTTGTTCGCGCGCACGTTCGAGCGAGGCCAATACGACTTTGCGGTTTCCGCTTTCTACCGGAATCGCGTTCATCAGCCGCATGAACCAGTGGATTGCCTTTCGTTCATAAATGGGTTTGTACACAAGAAAACGCATGAAGCGCTGGACACAGCCACCGACCAACAAACCGTCCACGAACGACATGTGATTACAGACGAGCAGCGCCGGACCACGTAGTGGGACGTTGTCTCTCCCAACAATGCGAATGCGATAGATGGTGTGGGTTAAGAGCCAGAGACTAAAGCGAACAAAGAAGTCAGGAACGAGGGTGAAGATGTAGAGTGCAACGACAGCATTGAAGAGGGCTGAGGCGAGAAGGAGCTGGGGAATGCTGAGCCCGGCCTTAAGCAGGACAACTGCGAGGATAGCCGAGAGTACCATGAAGAGAGAGTTAATAATATTATTCCCAGCGATAATGCGCGAGCGATAGGTCTCATCGCTACGGAACTGGATGAGCGCGTACAAGGGAACGATGAAGAAGCCGCCGAAGAGACCTAGGAAGAACAAGTCTGCGGCAATGCGCCAGCCTGTGAAGGTCTGTAAGAAAGTGGTAACACCGATAACGCTCTCAGCTTTGAGAGCAGGAGTTGCAAAGAAGAGGTCGATGCCGAACCAGGTCAGCCCCAACGCGCCAAACGGTACGGGCCCCATTTCCACTTTATGACCTGAGAGGCGTTCGCAGAGCAGTGAGCCGATTCCCACGCCAAAGGAGAAACAGGTTAAGAACAGAGTCACCAGTTGTTCGTTGCCACCGATGACTTCTTTGCTGTAATTGGGGAACTGCGACAAAAAGAGCGATCCATAACACCAAAACCACGAAATGCCCAAGATCGAGAGGAAGACCGTCCGATCTGTACGCGTGAGCTTGAGCATGTTCACCGTTTCGCCCCAGACGTTCCAATTGATCTTCAGGGTTGGATCAGGGGCGGGGGAATGGGGAATCTGACGGCTTATGAGCCAGCCGCTGCACGCCACACCGATCGTCGTCAACGACACCAGCATCGTTCCCCACGGTTGGACACTCACAAGAATGCCTCCGAGGATGGTGCCAAGCAGAATCGCCACGAACGTGCCCATTTCGACCAGACCATTACCGCCAGTGAGTTCCTCAGAGCGGAGATGCTGGGGAAGGATAGAGTACTTCACTGGACCAAAGAGCGTCGACTGCACGCCCCCGAGAAACAGCGAGATGAGCAGCAGCGAAAGGTTCTGGAAGTAGAACCCAACGGCACCCAGCGCCATCAAGGCGATTTCTAATGCGACAGTGTATTGGATCAGACGGGATTTTTCGTACTTGTCGGCGATTTGCCCGCAGGTGGCTGAGAACAAGAAAAAGGGCAGAATGAACAAACCTGCACTCAGGTTGATCAGCGTATCAGAATCGATCGAGGTCAATGCAGCGCCCTGAAAGGCGAACAAAATCACCAGCGCATTTTTGTAGACGTTGTCATTGAACGCACCCAGGAACTGAGTCCAGAAAAATGGTGCAAACCGTCGCTGTCGCAGCAAAGAAAATTGGTTCTCGTTCTTCATAGTCCCTGTACTCTCTTAAGAATGTTGTTGCACTGCTAAGCGCAACCCCCATGCCAAGCGTACTCCCTTTGGTATTGTCCTGGCAAATCGGAGAGTTACGCGGAAAATAGCATGCCGCGACAAAGCTGAGGTGGATGTGCCGATGTGCATATTATGCCAAAAGAAAGACATTGAATGTACTCATTGCTCAAGACCGACCACCTGCTGCCTTGCCTGCGGGTCGAGTTGCAACAGGTAATCGACCACCGCTTCAACCGTCACAACCTGATAGGTTCCGGCGAGGCGATCGCTGAGGGGATGATCATCAAACTGCACGTTGGCGCTTAACAATCGTGCGCCTAAACGCGTGAGCGGCGGCAGATGAATACGCGTAGGAGTAAAAGCGTGCCGCTTCAGCCAGTGTTGAGCGTGGGTACGGGTGCTGATCTCACCGTCAGAGGCCAGCGCGGCAGCCAGTGTTTCCAATAGCCATTGGTTGGAGTTCTGGTAACGTGTTTCCCACGGATACGCGATCATGCTGTAGTCAGGCTCGTGTAACTGATCGGGCACGCCACTCGCAAGCACTGCGACGAGCTTTTGCTGAACAGTTGGTGAGGGAATCACCAGTAGTGCTTCGTAGGCAAGTGGACTGTCAAGAAAAAAATTGCCCAGTCCTTCGTCAAAGAGCCGAGACTGCGCGGTCGCGCACTGGTTGAGCTCATGGACCACCAGCCAACGTCCCTGAGGATGATCGCGCCAGGCAAATCCGGCATGCGAATAGCGCAAACGATAGGCAGACAGATCGGCACCGATCCGACCAAGCACCGCCACCTGAGCCCCCGACTCCTCTAGCGCTGCACGAGTTTTGAAGGCCAAGGTTAATCCCTTATGCAAGGCTGCGGGAGGCGGTGGCTGCTCAGTGCAAAATTGACCAGCAAAGGTGGGAGTGATGAACACAACTGTAACAAGCAGACTAGCCAGCACCTGGATAACGACTCGTCGCTGTTTCATAAGAGTTCCTGAGACATGGATGGCGAATGCACACTCATGAGAAAGATGTGTTTGAGTTTCTTCCCCCAGTCATGGGGGAAGGTTAGGAAGGGGGTATTAGCGCAAGCTGCGAGTATGAACGTATCACTTTCAACCCCCATCCTGGCCTTCCCCCTTAAGAAAGTGTTTTTTAATTCGTATTTTCCGTCGTCACCATCCGCAGCGTGCGCCGGATACTGGCCAAGTACACCATAGCGTCACTGGAAACGGTGGTATGTTCGAAGTCCCGACACAAGCGCCGCTAGCGCCCCAGCCAACCGAAGGACCGCTCCACCACCCAGCGGCGGGGCAACACGGT